>VGYL01000831.1 GCA_016872975.1 Planctomycetota bacterium | reverse complement strand
GGTCACAGAGAAGAGCCCAGGTGAGAGGGCAGGAACGTCGGGGGGCCAGGTATTTTTCCCCCTCATCTTCTCACCTTCACACGGGTCGTTGTTATTTTGAGCTTCAGCGGTTGAAAGGCGTCGCTCGGCTCGCGTCGCTGATCTGCCGAAGGTTGTCCGGAATCCGTGCTACTAACCCGCAACAATTGAAAACCATTTCCAGATGACTCCGAGAGAGCACCGTAAGTCCTGATGACAGAGAGGATTAGGATTTGAACCACGGAGGCCACCGAGGCCACAGAGAAGACAGTCCCGAGCCCCCGCGACCCTCTTTCGCTGCACGCCTCACGAATCACGAACGACGCCTCATCAACCGCGAAAGCTCAAAACAAGGCCTGCCGCCCAGCCGCGCCCCGCGGATTGCGAGCGACGTGACTCCGGAAAATGTACCTGACCCGAATGGCATGAAGATAAGCTGTAAGTCTTCATAAGGCAAGGGTTGACAGAAACGGGCCTCCTGTGATCGAGTTGGTCTATTGGCTAGAAGACCAACACGAACACAAGGAGGCCACGGATGGCCAGTAGCGCACGTTGTCGAGACGCGCTCAAGCGCGGACTGTTGCCCGAGAGTGAATTTGTGCGCGAGTATCTGTCGCAGGAGGATGTGGCCGCCGCGGCCACGGCGGCCGACTATCACTGGCGCGAGCGCACCTGGACACCGTTTCTGACGCTCTGGACGTTCCTGGCGCAGGCCCTGCATGCTGGCTGGGCCTGTCGGCAGGCCGTGGCCCACGTTCTGGCCCAGCACGCGACGGCGGGTACCCCGCTGGAAGCGTCGCCCGACCCTTCGGGGGTATAGTCAGGGGCGTCAACGATTGCCCCTGTCGCTGTTCCAGTATGGGCTGCGGAAGCTGTTCACGTGGTCACGTCCGGCGCAATGTCCCCGCACGCTCACGCCGGAGGAATTCGCCCAATTGCCGGCGACCTTGACCGTGCGCGTGCCGCGTTTCGACACCCGGGTCAAAGGTTTTCGCCGCCGCCGGATTCTGCTGGTTACGACCCTGCTGGACCCCAAGGCGTTTCCGTTGGAGACGATCGCGGCCCTGTACCGCGACCGTTGGACCGTGGAGCTGCGCATTCACGAAGTAAAGACGACACTGGGGATGGAGATTCTGCGTGGCGAAAGCGAGGACATCGTGCGCAAGGACATCTACATGCGTTTTCTCGCCTATGACCTGATCCGGGCCCTGATGTGGCAGGCGGCCCAGGCACACGAGCAGCCGCTCCATCGGCTCAGCTTTGCGGGGACTTTGCAGCGTTTTCAGGCGGTCGCGCCGTACCTGGGCCTGTTGGCCGGGACCCCCGAAGCCGCCGGGCTATACCAGCGGCTGCTCGGCGTGGATTGCCCGCGATCGCTTGCCGGAGCGACCGGAACGCATCGAGCCTCGCGCCGTCAAGCGACGCCCGAAACCCTACGACCTGCTCACCCGTCCGAGGAAGGAGATGCAGAAAACCCTGTCACGGTGAAACTGCCTTGGCTTATCTTCATGCCTTCGTACCGTACCCCTTTAGTTCAACCCGGCAAGACAAAGCCAAATTTCCCGGCCGGGGCGCCGACCGCTCTTTCCGGCAGAATCGTTGACGGCGGTGGGCCGACTTGATAGGATGCTTCCACTTTGTCGCCCGAGGAGGTTGTGAAAGATCGAACTCAATGGCTTTGCATTGGCAAGGAACGAAGATGAAGTATGTACTCGCACTCTGCGTGGCGGCCTTTGTCAGTCTCACCCCGGCCCTGGCAGGAACCGAAGGGCGGTTGCTGCGGTTTCCCGCGATTCATGAGGACCAGATCGTCTTCACCTACGCGGGCGATCTCTACACCGTCAGTGCCCAAGGGGGTACCGCGCGGAAACTCACCAATAACGAAGGGTTCGAGATGTTCGCCCGGTTCTCGCCCGACGGCAAGACCCTGGCCTTCACCGGGCAGTACGACGGCAACACCGAGGTCTACGTGATGCCGGCCTCGGGGGGTGTGCCGCACCGGCTCACCTATACGGCGACGCTCGGCCGGGACGACGTGGCCGACCGCATGGGGCCCAATAATATCGTGATGACGTGGTCGCCCGACGGCCGGCGCATCATTTTCCGGTCGCGGATGCGCTCGTACAACGCCTTCCTGGGCCGGCTTTATTCCGTCTCGACCTCCGGCGAGGTGCCCGAGGAGCTGCCGCTGCCGCGCGGCGGGTTCTGCTCCTTCTCTCCGGACGGCAAGAAGCTCGCCTACAACCGCGTATTCCGCGAGTTCCGCACCTGGAAGCGCTATCGCGGCGGCATGGCGGACGATATCTGGGTGTACGACTTCGATACCAAAACGACCGAGAATATCACGAACCATCCCGCCCTGGACATCATTCCGATGTGGCACGGCGACCGGATCTTCTTCCTCTCCGATCGCGACGGCCACACGCGGATGAACCTCTTCGTGTACGACACGAAGTCGAAAGAGACCCGCAAGCTGACGAACTTCAGCGAGTTCGACGTGAAGTTCCCCTCGCTGGGCCCGAACGCCATCGTCTTCGAGAACGGCGGCTACGTTTACCGCTACGATATCGCCCGCGGCGAGTGTGCCAAGGTGGACATCTCCATCGAGGACGATCTCCAGGGCGGCCGCGGCGGGCTCGTCAGCGTGGCCGACAAGGTGACCAACTACGAGATCTCGCCCGACGGCAAGCGGGCCTTGTTCGGCGCCCGCGGCGACGTGTTCACCGTCCCGGCCAAGCATGGGGCCATCCGCAACCTGACCTCCTCGCCCGGCGTGCACGACCGCAGCTCCAAGTGGTCGCCCGACGGCAGGTGGATCGCGTATATTTCCGACGCCTCGGGGGAGGACGAGATCTGGGTCATCCCGCAGGACGGCCGCGGACCCGCCCGGCAGGTCACCAAGGACGACGCCATCTACAAGTATCACATCGAGTGGTCGCCCGACAGCAAGAAGATCCTCTGGGCCGATAAGGCGCTGCGGCTGCGCTACGTCAACGTCGAGACCGGCAAGATCACCGACGTGTGCAAGTGCGAGAAGTGGGAGTTCAGCGAATACGCCTGGGCGCCGGACAGCCAATGGATCGTGTACGCCCAGCCCGAGGTGGCGAGCATGAGCAAGATCTATCTTTACTCGCTCCAGGCGGGGACCTCGCACGAGCTGACCGACGGCTGGTACGATTCCGCCCGCCCCATCTTCAGCTCCGACGGCCGCTTCGTCCTGTTCGTCTCCGACCGTGACTTCAATCCCATCTACAGCCGGACCGAGTGGAACCACGCCTACCAGGATATGTCGCGGATCTACCTGATCACGCTGGCGAAGGCGACAGAGTCGCCCTTCAAGCCCAAGAGCGACGAGGTCGAGGTGAAGGCGGCCGAGGAGAAGAAAGCGGAGGACGAGGCCAAGAAGCCGGATGTCAAAGAGGAGAAGAAGAAAGCCGAGCCGGAGACGATCAAGGTCGATCTCGACGGGATCAAGGATCGCATTGCCGTGCTG
>VGYL01000830.1 GCA_016872975.1 Planctomycetota bacterium | reverse complement strand
TGATCCATGTGTAGCCGCGCGTAGAGCCACCAGGCCAGGGGCACCGACACAGTCACCCGGATGATGCCCTTGTCTCCCACTGCCTGGCGCACCTCCGTGGCGTGGCTCGTGCTCTTGCGCCAGGGATCGGTGAGGGTCGCCAGGAGGGCGGGTATCTCTGCTTCTGGATCGGTGATCAGGGGTTTGATGTTCCATGGCGACCTGGCGCGGGGATAGGCGGTGATGGTGGATAGATTGCCCTGTGCCGTGTGGATGGTCTTCTCGACGACCCACTGTTCTTCATCCGTGGAGATGATCCGGGATTCGGCAGGCGGGTCGTCGGGGCTTGCACCCAGGTCGCCGCTGAGGATCATGTCGTAGCCAAAGCGTTGCTGCAAGGCGATGTGCGCTCGCCACATGGGCGGGTTGTTGTTGACGTAGACCTCCCAATAGGGCTTGCCGGTGTAGCGGCAGGGCATCATGTTGGACACATCCGGCACGACTGGGACGCGATCGGGCTCCTGGCCTCTAAGGGTCGCCAGCAATCTCTCCCGGGATGTCATGGGTTGGGGCAGCGGTGTCATACGAAAGCCTCCGATTCGACTCAGGTTTGACGGCTATACTGGCCGCGCTCCATGATCAGTCGCCGATCTCCGTGAATGGATGTTCCAAACCGCTCCCCCATTCTGCGCCGGCCGATCACACGGAGTAGCGGCGCACAGCCTGTTCGTCCAGCTCGACTCCAAGTCCGGGTCGGTCGGGGATTTCAAGGTACCCATTCAGTGGATGCCACGGATCCTGAACCAGTTCCGTGCGGAGCGGGTTATACAAGATCGGGTATTCGACCAGCGAGCAATTGGGGATGGCGGCGGCGAGGTGGAGGTTCGCCGCCAGGCTGATGGGGTTGGCCCAGTTGTGGAGCACACAGGGGATGCCGTTCGCCTCCGCCAGTCGGGCGATCTCCAGCACACCGGTAATCCCGGCCAGATTGCCGTCCGGCTGAACCACGTCCAGGGCCCGTTGCTTCAACCATGGCGCGACCTGGCGACTGCTGACGAGGGACTCGCCACTCGAGATCGGGATCTTCACCGCCTCCGCCAGTCGGGCATAGTCGTCGATAACGCGCGGGAGGGGTTCTTCGAAAAGGCAGAACCCCAGTTCCTCCAGCGCCCGGGCCAGATCAGTCGCCTCTTGAATATCGCGACACCGGCAGCCGGTGTCAACCAGCAGATCCATGTCATCACCGACGGCGCGACGCACTCCCTCGACCATCGCCAACAGCCGTCTCATGTCGATGGGGGGAGATGTCCGGTTGTGCTGTGAGCGGGTGGCCTCGCCGGGCACGCTGGGGCGCATTTTCCAGGCCGTGTAGCCCTGAGCCTGACAGAGCGCGGCCTCCTCCACAATCAACTCGGGCGGCTCATGCTCGTAGCTCATCCCGCCGCTGGCGTAGACGCGCAGACGCGGGGTGGACGTCAAAGCCGGGTTGAGCAACCGATACAGAGGTAGTCCCCGGACCTTGCCCTCGATGTCCCAAAGAGCTTGTTCGACGCCCGCCCAGGCGGCGTCATAGGGGACGTTGCCGTGCCCGAATCCCTCCGGGTAATCCTTGAGGCGAGTCAGGGAGGCGACCAACTCGGTCGGGGCCTTGCCAACCAGAAGCGGCTGGATTTCCCGCTCCAGAATGTCCGCTACTCTCGGCAGCGGACCGCCATAGGGACTGGGTTCTCCCAGTCCCGTAACACCCGCATCGGTGTGGATCCTCAGGTGAATCGAGCCGTCGTGCACGAATCTCGACGACGGCCGTGTATGATTCGGATCTACCGGGCATCTCAGCCGCAAGGTCTCCAGGCGCGTAATTCTCATCGAACCCTCACAGTGCTTGCTTCTTGGTCTCTTTGACCCTCTTCACGGCGCTCTCAGTACCCGATCCTGGTAGCGTCGGTAGCTCTCTAACGAGGCGCCTTACTTAAGGCCGGTGAGTGCAATGCCGCGCACGAACCACCGCTGGCCGACGATGAAGAGCACGATGATCGGCAGCGCCATCATGATGGCCCCTGCCTGAGCATAATTCATCGGGATGCCCGCCGCTGACGCACCATAGCCGATCACCTGGCTCAGATAGGTGAGACCCACGGCCAGGGTGCGCATCGATTGGCTGACCGTGATCATCTGCGGCCAAAGGAGCTCGTTCCAGGCTCCCTGGAACTGGAGCATGAAGGTGGTCACGACGCCCGGCGTCGCCAACGGCAGCATGATCCGCACGAAGATGCCGATCTCACTGCTGCCATCTACGCGCGCGGCATCCTCCAGTTCGTTCGGCAGGCTTTGGAAGAACTGGCGCATCAAGAACGTGGACGTGGGCGACACAATACTCGGCAAGATCACTCCCAGCCACGAATCGTAAAAACCCTTGCCCCCCACGCCCAGGATGTTGTTCCCGCCCACCAGCGGGAAGTGGATCATGAGCGCCAGGCGCGGTGCGAGGGTCACCATGCCGGGCACCATCATCCCCGCCAGGATCAGGTACCATAGCCCGTTCTTGAACGGAAAGTGCATGCGCTCGAAAACATAGCCGGCGGTGGTGGCCAGCAGCGTCGTAAGCAGGGCGTTGGTCACAGCGTAGAAAAGCGAGTTCAGTCCGTACTCGGCGACGTGGGCGGTGGTCCAGGCCGCCACGAAGTTGGCGTGAGTCCACTCGGCGGGGTTGAGCCGGTACGGGAGGATGCTGGCCGTGTAGGGGAGCAGCGCCAGGTACAGGCTCAGCAGAAAGGGCGCCACGGTGATGCAGATGCCGAGCAGGATCAAGATCGAGACGACGATGTTGCCGGCCGCGGCAGCGAGCCACGGGCCCTGGCGGCCGCGGTGCGGTGCGGCGCTTCCTGGCAGCTTGCGCCAACGGCGTGCGGGCGCGATCTCACTCATGCTTGTGTCGACTGTCATGCGCAGCCTCCCAGTTTGGGTCGCGGCACAGGCGTCGCGACCTGAGTCTATCGAAGGGCACCGTCCTGAGTCTATCGAAGGGCGCCGTCCTGAGCCTGTCGAAGGATCAAGGGGCGGCCGGAATCGACCTTCAATACTCCACGCGCTCGCCCCTCAACTTGAGGTTGATGGCGGTCAGCGCTGCGACCACCAGGAACAACACGACCGACATCGCTGAAGCATAGCCGAGCCGCTGGTAGGTGGTGGCATTCTTGTAGATCTCGTAGACGACCGTCGTCGTCGAATCCAGCGGACCGCCGCGTGGGACGCTCATGATCATCACGTAGTCGTAGACCTGCACCGAGCCGATCACCCCCGTGACCACCAGGTAAAACGTGACAGGCATCAGCAATGGCCAGGTGATCATGCGGATCCGCTGCCACCAGTTGGCCCCGTCCACCGCGGCCGCCTCATAGAACACCGTCGGGATCCCCTGCAGGCCTGCCAGGTAGATGATCATCACGCCGCCGAAACCGTGCCACACGGATGTGAGGGCAATGGTCGCCATCGCCGTCTTGGGGTCATAGAGCCACCCCAGCGCCGGCAGACCG
>VGYL01000829.1 GCA_016872975.1 Planctomycetota bacterium | reverse complement strand
GCTCAAGAAGGTGGTGGGACCGTACATCCTGCGCCGGCTCAAGACGGACAAGACCGTCATCTCCGACCTGCCCGACAAGATCGAGATGAAGACCTATGCCCCGTTGAGCCGCAAGCAGATCGTGCTGTACGAGGACCTGGTCGAGGGACTGCGGCAGATCCTGATGGAGGAGCCCGAGGGGATTCGGCGCAAGGGCCTGATCCTCGCTTCCCTGATGAAGTTCAAGCAACTGTGCAACCATCCGGACCAGTATCTCGGGCAGGGGACGTTCGCGGAGGCCGACAGCGGCAAGTTCCAGCGGCTACGCCTGATCTGCGAAACGATCTTCGAGAAACGGGAAAAGATGCTCGTCTTCACCCAGTTCAAGGAGATGACGGGACCTCTGCAGGAGTTCCTCCGGGCGATCTTCGGGCACGAGGGCCTGGTCCTGCACGGCGGCACGCCGGTCGCCAAACGCCGGCAGATGATCGAGCGGTTCCAGGGCGATGCCTACGTGCCTTTCCTGGTGCTCTCCCTCAAGGCCGGCGGCGTGGGACTGAACCTGACGGCCGCCAATCACGTGGTGCACTTCGACCGCTGGTGGAACCCCGCCGTGGAGGAGCAGGCGACCGACCGGGCCTTTCGCATCGGGCAACGCAAGAACGTGGTGGTCCACAAGTTCGTCACCCAGGGCACCGTGGAGGAGAAGATCGACGCGATGCTCGCCGAGAAGGCCGAGCTTTCGCGGCAGATTATCCCGGACTCCGGCGAGGCGTGGATCACGGAAATGGACGACAAGGAGTTGATGAAATTGTTCACACTATCGCTGTGAAGAAGTGTAAAGTTTTAAGTGTGAAGTTTGAAGTGTGAAGTTTGAAGCTCCTGCTCAACACTTAACACTTAACACTTGAAACTTCCAACTTCCCGAGGAGACCCTATGGCATACTATCGCGACTACTACGGTTATCCGCCGTACGTGTCCGTGGCCGAGAAACGGGCCCGGGCGCGACACACGCTCGAACAACTGAAGAAGAAGAACCCCTCCATTCGGCCGGTGGTCATCGAAGGCAATACCCTGGTCCGCACCTGGTGGGGCAAGGCCTGGAACAACAATCTCACCAAGTACGCCGACTATGCGAACCGGGTCGGACGCGGGCGCAGCTACGTACGGCACGGGGCGGTCCTGGATCTGCAGATCAAGCCCGGCCAGATCACGGCGCTGGTGCAGGGCAGCCAGGGCAGCCCGTACCAGGTCACCATGGAGATCAAGCCGATCAGCCCCGCGGTCTGGAAGCAGATCCGCGCGGCCTGCGCGGGGCAGCTTGCGTCCCTGCAGGAACTGCTGGAGGGGCGGTTCCCCAAGGGCCTGGCGGAGTTGTTCACGGCCAAAGGCAGCGGCCTGTTTCCTGCGCCGCAGGAGATCGTCTTCCATTGCAGTTGCCCCGATTGGGCCTACATGTGCAAGCACGTCGCCGCCGTCCTGTACGGCATCGGGACACGGCTGGATGAAGACCCGAGCCTGTTCTTCGTCCTGCGCAAGGCGCAGATGAACGACCTCATTACCCAGGCGGTCCGCGAGAAATCCGAAACGATGTTGAAGCAGGCCCGGAAGAAGACCGCGCGGGTGATCGACGACGCCGATCTGGGGGACGTGTTCGGTATCGAGATGGAATCCGCGCCGGCGCCCAAAGAGAAACGCGCGCCCACCAGGACGGCCAAACCCAAGGCCGTCGCCAAAGCTCCGCGCCAGGCTCCCGCGAAGAAGACGCGAAAGAAACCAGCCAAGTAGCTGTGCCCAACCGGGGTAAAAGACATGCCTACGAGGCGTAGGCATGGCACCTGGGATCCGGTGGGTTTCTTCCGCCTACCCGCTGCGAAGCGGCTTCGCGACTCGCAATGACATGATTGCCGCGCTCGGTGAGCCTCGCTCGCAATGACATACAACCGCCCGTTATGTCATTGCGAGGCCCGACGCGGAGCGGCGTTTCGCGCCGAGGGCGACGAAGCAATCTCAACCCATCGCACGCGAGATTGCCTCGCTTTGCTCGCAATTGCATACAGCCGTCGGCCATGTCATGGCGAGCAGCACAGCAAGCTTGCCCCCGCGGAGACGGGGGATGCTTGTGCCACTTCTCCTGCACGTTTTCAGCAGGGCCGAGTGTCCGAATCCGGGCGCGCCGGTTTCAAAAGCGGACAGAGTGAAGATTCGACATTCGGATTCTTCGGCCTGGTTCAACTCCGCCCAGATCATGGTAACACCCGGACCCTATGCGTCGGGTGGCAGCGTCAAGCTCGTTTGTAGTGGCGTCGTCAGACGTTACCTCGAATATGCTCTGACGAGCACACTACGAACGGGCCCACCGGCCTTGACGCTGCCACCCACCAGGACGGCTACCCGGTTCTGAACCAAGCCGATTCTTCGCGTATTTCGTCTCTGGCATGGCGTTTGCGAAAACCCCTAGTGCTTCATGACAATCGAACCTCCGGGTAGAGGTGACGGGTGGCAGCGGCAAGCGGAGTCTTCGGAGCTTGCCGATGGCGGATAGGCAAACCATCGGCACGCTGCGCTTGCCGGTGCCACCCACCCGGAACGTCAATTGTCATGAAGCACCAGCGCAAGGTGCAGATAGGAGAACGCCTATGGGAACGTTATGGCAGGATGTCCGTCACGGCCTGCGGATGCTGGCGCGGAATCCGGGTTTTGCGGTGGTCGTGGTCTTGATTCTGGGGTTGGGCCTGGGAGCGGCGACCGCGGTCTTCAGCATTGTCAACGGCGTGCTGCTGCACGCGCTGCCTCACCGGGACCCGGATCGCCTCGCGGTGCTGTTCTCGACGTATCCCGAGCGCAATGAGAGGCGGTCAACCGTCTCCGGGATGAACTTCCAGGACTGGCAGAGGCACAACCAGTTGTTCGAGGCAATGGCGGTCATGCTGGCGAGCTTCGGCATCTACGGCGTGATCGCCCACTCGGTCCGCCAGCGCACCCCGGAGATCGGCATCCGCATGGCCCTGGGCGCAACGAGCGGCAAGGTGCGCCGGGCCGTACTGCGCGAGGGGCTCAAACTCGCGGCCGTGGGCGTGCTGGTCGGCGTGGCCGGGGCCCTCGTCCTGACCCGCATCATCGCGGGCTTTCTCTACAACGTCAGTCCCACCGACCCGGTGACCTTTGTAGGCACGGCGCTGCTGCTGACGGGCGTGGCCCTGTTCTCGTGCTGGCTGCCCGCCCGCCGGGCGGCACGGATCGACCCCATGGCGGCGCTGCGATATGAGTAGGGTGTGCTGTGCACACCACAACTCGATCTCTGGAATTGGTGCGCACAGCACACCCTACGAACCGGGAACTGAGAACCGGAGTTCGCGATGACGACTGTATGGCATGACATACGTTACGCCCTGCGGATGCGGGCATTGTAGGTGCCGGCTCGTGTCCGGATTTGGGCGCGCCGATTCGGCCTGGTTCAGACCCGGGTAACAGTCTGGGTGGGTGGCAGCGGCAAGGCCGCAGGCTTTGCGCAGGCCTTGCCGATGGCGGACAAGCAAGACCATCG
>VGYL01000828.1 GCA_016872975.1 Planctomycetota bacterium | reverse complement strand
GGATGGATGGACGCTCACATAGGTGGGGCCGTGGCCGCCGGAAGGGACGGTGTTGAGCAGCTTCAACTGCCCGCTCGTGCGGTCGATCGCGAAGACGCTGACGGTGCCTTCGTTGCCCCCGCCCACCCGGTCCGTCTCGTTGGCGGAATACAGGCGGGTCCCTGCGGCATTCAACGCCAGGCAACTCGGACTTGTCCCCAACTCATAAACGCCGCACGCCGTCAGGGCCCCGGTGGCACGATCCACCTGAAACAGGTGAATGCCACGTCCGTTGCCGGGCGGCAGATCCACCTGTGTCGGCAGCACATCCCGCAACGGCGAGCTGAACGTGCCTACGTAGGCCATGAGCGGCCCCTTGATGTCAGCCGCTTGCGCCCCAAGCAAACCTGTTGGCAGCGCTGCATTGGCAGCCAGCGAGGAGGAAAGCTCCAAGAACGTGCGTCGGGAAATTGCCATTAGACAAACTTGGTTTGTCCCGGCATGGCCATCGGCTTGATGGGCAGGGCCATATCCCACGTCAGGTTGTCGGGCACGAGCTGTTCCTGGGAGTTCAGGGCCTCATCCCAGGAAACCTCCTTGCCGGTGTAGGCGGCCATGCGGCCCATGATGGCCATCAGCGTGCTGTGTGTCATCCAGACGCCGTCATTGATGGGCTTGCCGCTACGGATGGAGGCGAACAACTCGTCGTGCTCGACCTGGTACATGTCGGCCTTGGGCCCGCTGTAGCGCCAGGACACCTTGCCCGTGATGACGGGGTCGTTCCAGCCCTTGATGGTGCCCACGCCGTCGCTGCCCATGAGGTAGTCGGAGTTGTCACTGTAGCAGCCGGTGATCTGGCGCTGGGCCATGAACGCCCGGACGCCGTCGGGGTATTCGTAGAAGACGTCGATGTGGTCGAAGATGTTGCCCTCGTTGTTGGGGAACTGGCGACCGCCGGTGGCCACCGCCTTGAGCGGCAGGACCCCGTTCATCGCCCAGGCGATCTTGTCGATGCTGTGGCACGCCTGTTCCACCAGGCCATCCCCGGACAGCCACACGAAGTTGTACCAGTGGCGGAGCTGCCATTCCACGTCGCTCATGCCCGCGGGGCGGCTGCTCGCCGGGGGCATACGTCCCACCGGGCCGGTCAGATACGTGGCATAGACGGCGCGGATCGCGCCGAGGGCGCCCTCGTGTACCTGCTGGTAGAAGGCACGCCGGGCCGGGTGGTACCGCCAGCAGAAGCCGGACACCAGGGCCAGGTTCTTCTCCTTGGCCTGGGCCGCGGACTCCAGGACGCTGCGCACGCCCGGGGCGTCGGTGGCCACGGGCTTCTCGCAGAAGACATGTTTGCCGGCCTCGACCGCGGCCCGCAGATGCTGCGGCCGGAAGCCCGGGGGCGTGGCCAGGAGAACGACATCCACGCCGCTGTCGATCACTTTCTGATACGCGTCCAGGCCCACGAAGCACGCCTCGTCAGGGACTTTGACACGCGACCCGAACTGCTCGTTGGCCGCGAGGCTCTTGCGGCTCCGCTGCAAGCGATCGGAAAAAGCGTCGCCCAGGGCGGTCAGGATCACGCCTTCCCCGGTGGTCAGGGCCTGCGCCGCCGCACCGGTGCCGCGTCCCCCGCAGCCGACGAGCCCCACTTTCAGGGTATCGCTCGGCGCGAGAGCCGCGGAGGCCTTCGTGAAGGCCAGGGGGCTGGCGAGCGCACCGCCGAGGGCCGTGGCGCCGGAGGTTTTCAGAAATTCACGTCGGGACGAGCCGACAACGGCTTGAGATTCTGGTTTCTTTGCCATGGGGACAATTCTACCCCGCCGGGATATACCGGCCAAGGGAAAAATTGACGGGAATTCTGATTACTCCTGATGGGTGCCCATCCGTCTTTGCGACCCTCGAAGCCGCCCCCACGTGCCGGCGCAATTCGTCGGAACTCATCAGACACAAGGGGTCGGACGCGCGTGGCCGTCCGACCCCTCGGTTGCCGTGGTTTCAGCCGTTACAGGCTCTTCACGTATGCTGCCGGAAGAGGCACTCCGTTATCAATTACCCGGGGCTGCGACGGCGAATTCGCAGGCGCCAATGTCGTAACCGGCGCCCTGCGGACGCGGCTTGCCGTCGTAGTCTGTCGCCAACGTCACGCCGACCGTGGCCGGGTCCACACCCGCATCGATGGCGGGGGAGCCGGCCAAGGGAGCGTAAGTCGCGGCGTCCAGCAGCGGGTCTTTCGTAATGCTGCCGGTCTGCGTGCGGTTCGTGACGGCCATCTGGGTCTTGCCGTCGGCCTTGAGATTGTTGAAGAAGAGGCAGTTGACCGCCTTGATCGAGAAGTTGGCGTCACGCGAGCTGAGGATGTGATCGTTGCCGGCGTCGGCGCCGAAGGTATTGTTGGCAAAGATGCAGTTGATGACCTGCGTCACGTCTGCCGTCTCGTCATTTTTGCCGTCGCCGTCGGTGTCGGCCACGTCCGCATTGTTGTAGATCAGGTCCTCATCGTGCTGGTGATTGCCCACGAACGTGCAGTTGATGAACTTGGAGTTCCGCCGGACTTCACACATCCGGTCGGGACTGTTGTCGGCCTTCGTGATGTTCTTCACGAAGAAGCAGTTCGTGACGGTCAGCTCGCCCGAAGCCACGTTGCCGATCGCCAGGACGTTGCCGTTGTCCCAGGAGGTATTTCCCTCGAACCAGCAGGCATCGAGGCGGACAATGCTGCCGACGGCGGAGGTCTGAATCGCGCCGCCGTCGTCGGAGGCGTTGCCGTTCAGGAAGATGCACCGGGTTGCGATCAAGGTGGTCCCGGGCAGCAGCGCCGACGCGGAAGAGCCGGTCAGCACGATATGGCCGCCGTCCCCGTCGCCGCCGGCCGTGGAATTCGGCGAAACGGCGTAGTTGCCATCGAACAGGCAGTCCTCGAGCGTCAGCGAGGACAGACCGGTGACCTTGATCGCGCCGCCGTCGTCGCCGCCATTCGCCGGCGTGTGATTGTTCCGGAACTCGCAGTGGCGAATCGTGCCGCGGGCCTGGCTGTTGAGAATCAGAGCGCCGCCGTCGGCGTCCTGGTCGCCGAATTCATCCTCCCGCAGCAGGAGCTGGGCATCCAACTCGGCCATGCTGAGTACGCCGTTGCCGTCCTTGTCGATGTGTGCGAAACGGTGGAGGTCGTCATCAGCGGTGCCTTCGTTGGCGTCGGGCCCGGCCAGTCGGATGCCGCCCACCTGGGCGTCGGCCTCCGCCGGAGTCAGACCGCCGCTGGCGTCGGCGTCGCGCGCGGTGAAATTGGTCTTGAGGTTGTACGCGGCGGACAGGTAAGAGAACCGGTCGTTCGTATTCGCCACGCAGTTGCGGATGGTCATCCCTTCGAGGACCCAGTCCTTCTGCCCGGAATTGTTGGCGTTGGGGTTGTCCTCGTTGAAGAAGCGGTCGCCCCAGGCGGTGAACGCCCGCGTGACGTTGTTGCCGTCGAGGATGGTCAGGCCCGGACCCGCCCCCCGGTAGGTGACGCCGTCTTTGAGGGCGATCTGGGTCCTCAGGACGTACGTCCCGGCCGCGATTTC
>VGYL01000827.1 GCA_016872975.1 Planctomycetota bacterium | reverse complement strand
AATCAGAGCCTATGAAACGCAGCCTCTATCTTGAATCGACGATCCCCAGCTACCTCGTAGCGGCGCCAAGCCGTGACTTGCTCATCGCGGCCCATCAACAGGTTACGGCCGAGTGGTGGAGAACCCGCCGGATCGGATTCGACCTCTACGTCTCCCAGTTCATCCTCGACGAAATTGGCAGAGGGGACGCAGAGGTGGCCAAGCGCCGCCTCGAGGCCGTCAAGGGCATCCCCTTATTGGACATCACGGAAGACGTCTTGGACCCTGCCGCCGGCTTCTTGGCGCTGAAGATCATACCCCGAAGAGCGGGGACCGATGCGGTTCATATTGCTGTGGCCACTGTCCACGGCGTCGATTTCCTATTGACATGGAATTGTAGGCACATCGCGAACGCTGCCATCATTCGGGACATTGAAGCGGTCTGCCGAATGCGGGGCTTTCAATGCCCGGTTATCTGTACCCCGGAGGAATTGATGGAAGGTTCCCATGGATAGAGACCCAATCATCGATGAGATCCGAAAGCATCGTAGGGAAATCGCCGAACAGTTCGACTACAACCTGCGGGCCATCATTGCGGATGCGCGCAAACGCCAGAAAGGGCGTGGGAAAAAGGTCGTTTCCCTGGCACGCACTCGCAAGAAACGGGCCGTCACTCGAGGCGAAGGCGGGCGAAGCTGATGGTGGCGCGCGATCCTTGCTGTGTGCCGAGAAGCTCCAGTGTATTTGACGGCGGCGAGCCGGCGCGGATCGTGGCGGTGAAGAAGTCGGTGAAGGGTCTTTTGAGCGGGACGCGGACCGCGTTGCCGGCGGAGCCGTCGGACCGGATTTCGAGCAGGCGGTTTTCGGAAATGGGCTTGCCGCTTGTATCCGAGCCGCTGACGTAGAAGAACACGAGCAGGCGGTTGTCCGGCGTGATCTGGAAGCGGCCCCGGCCGGGACGCGCGTTGGACTGGCCTTCGTCCGCCACCAGCAGGGTGCGCTGTGAAATGATCTTACCCTGGCGGAGCACGGCATAGTTCAACGCGTGGCTCTGCTTCTCGTCCGGGAAGAACTTCTCCCGCAGGCGCTCGTCCAACGCCCTTTCCGTCCAGAGGATGTGGACGTCACCGTTCGGCGCGACCCACAGGTCGCCCGGATGGATCCAGCCGCAGGTCTTTTCCCGGCTGGCAATTTCCACCCAGGGCTCGAATTTGCCGGTCGTGATGTCGGGCGACCACGTGTAGAAGAGCCGTCGGAAGTCATAGTCCCAATCCCGGCCGGTAAGCTGCTTCTTGAACGCCCGCCATTCGGGGTTGGGCTCGACGATATCGCTGACGCCGCAGAAGTGGACCGCCCGATTCCGGAGCGCCACGTTCGGGTAACAGGTGCGGATCGGCTCGGGCTTGACGTAGTCCGCGCCCCAGGGCCACGCGAGCCGACCCTGGGCACTCCATTGGCCGTCCCGGTCGAAGAAGGCCCACTCCGCATGGGTGTAGCCGACGTTCTGGAACAGGATCATCTCGCCATTCGGGCCGTCGGCGGCGAAACTGCGGTACGAGTGTTCGGTGAACTTGGGACTGCCCAACCACGCCGGCAACAGGGTCCGTTCCACGTGGCCGGAACCGCGGGCGGCGAACTGAAGTATCTCGGGCCGGGCCGAGGCGGACGTGGCGCCGACATCGGATTGCAGCGCCGGATTGACGGACAGGAACAGCCGTCCGTCCGGAAAGCCCACCAACGGGCAAGGCTCGCGCGTGCGCCCGGCGGGATCGAAGCCCACCTTCTGCCAGCCCTGCGCGCTCCGCTGGAACAGCATCCAGCGGCAGTTGTTCGGCGGCTTCGCCTCCGGGACCGTCTCCAGCCCACTCGCACAGACCACGTCGTCGAGGCGGACCAGACAGGTGGACCCCTGGCACCACATCGGGCCCGCGCCGTTGTTCGCGGGCTCATAGGTGTAGACATCCTCTTCCACCTCCACCACCGGCCGGAAAGACGATGCCCTCGCCGCGTGGGTGACAGGAGCAAGCACCAGGACCAGACACAAATTCACCCCGGCGGACCATCTCATCGTTGACCCCTTCCAATCGTCTTTCACGGGCCCAGATCGTCTACGGAGCTTCCAAGGTAACGACCGCGGGGGGCGCCGTCAAGCGCGGCAATTCTGCCGGACTTGTCGTGGAGGGCGCGGCCGGCGGATCAGGGCGAATTCGCGGCCGCCCTTGCGTGAATTTGTGCAATTCCTTGCATGCCGAAGCGGCCCAAGCTACAATATGTTCATGAAGCAGCATGGGTTTGGGGTACCTTGATTTTGGAGTGCATACAATGAGCGGAAATTGCCCGGCCGGCAGTATTGGTGTCGATCGCAACGGGGGGAGGGCAGGGAAGAGGTACTGGCTCCTGTCGGTGAGCCTGCTCGTCGCGGGCATAGCGGGTTGCCAGGAACCGATCGCGACGGTCGAAAAGCCGGCCGTGCAATCGCCTCCGGACACGGCGGATTCGCCGGCGGCCGCGAGCGAAGCGCCGGTCCGGCCGGCCCAGCCGGCAACGACCCCGGCCTCCGGCAAGACCCCGAAGATCACGGTCGAGAAGGACGTGGTCGATCTCGGGCGGGTCGGCATGGAAACCAAGCACAAAGGGCAGTTCCAATTCACCAATACCGGCACCGCCCCCCTCAAGATCATCCACGTCGAGACCTGTTGCGGCGTGGTGACCAAAGGAGTGAAGGACGGACAGGAGTATGCTCCTGGCCAGAGCGGCGTCCTGGAATTCGAGTATCAGACCCCCGACACGCCCATCGCGGCCGACCTGCGGAAGCTGCAATTGCGCACCAACGATCCCCAGCAGGGCATTACGACCCTGTCCATCAAGGCGGTCGTGGTACGCCGGGTGCTCTGCAAGCCGGAGGTCCTGAGGTTGTATCTGAAGAAGGAGAATGCCGGCTGTCCCGAAATCGTGGTCACCGGCTTGGACGACCAGCCCTTCTCGATCACGGACTTCAAGGCGACCGGCAACGTGATGACCGCCGCATTCGATCCCGCCGTCAAGGCCACCGACTTCACCCTGGCGCCGAAGGTGGACCTGGCCAAGCTGGAGCAGAACATGCGCGGCCAGATCAACATCAGCCTGTCGCACCCGGAATGCAGCGGCGTGCGGGTCATGTTCGATACCCTGCCGGAGTTCGAGATCAGCACGCCCACGATCATGATGTTCGGTCTCAAAGCGGGGCAGCCCGTGCAACGCGAATTCTCGATCGTCGGCAACTACGAGGAGAACTTCGAGGTCGAGTCCGTTTCCTCGGAGAAAGGGCTCGTGCGGCTGGTGGGGAAAGCCAAGATCAGAAACACCTGTCAGCTCCGGATCGAAGTGACCCCTCCGGAACGACAACAGGATAGCCCGGTGGTCTCCGACATGCTGGAAATCAAGCTCAACCGGGGGCGGACGCTGACCATTCCGTTCCGGGGATTCTATCAGGATAAGTGAGCTCGACGTGCGGCCCAAGAGAATCGTCAAGTTCTTAGCAGCCGGTCTGTGCGTGTTGGCCGCGGGTCTGTCCTGACCTTCGAACG
>VGYL01000826.1 GCA_016872975.1 Planctomycetota bacterium | reverse complement strand
AACCGCGCCCCATCAGCCCATCACTCCAACACTCCATCACTCCAGCCCCCCGCCCCATCAATCGTTCAGCCACTTGAAGTAGCGGATGGCGATGGGGTCCACGGAGCGGTCCACGATGGCCATGAGGCGGCGTTGGGCGAGCGTGTTGCCGAGGACGGGGTCCACGACGCGTGCCACGACGAAGATGGTGAAGGTGTTGGACCGGGTGGTGATGAGGGGCTGGACGGCCTTGATGAGGACGTCTCGCTCCTTCTTGTCGGCAGCGTTGGCCAAGGTGAGGCCGTCGAGGTCTCTGTCGGTGGCATCGGCGGGGGGATCGGTCGCGTCACGAGGTCGTATGCCGGGGACGCCCAGGATGTCGCCGACGGTGTGGAAGGGGCCGGCGTAGTCCGGGGCCGGGGTCCCTTGCGTCAGTCCTTCTCGGTGTCTTATGATGGCCTGGGGGAGCGTGTAGCCCGTATACAGAAGGGCGGCCGCCACAGAGCGTGAGGCCCAGGCGTTGGGCGTTTCCCAATCCGGGCGCGGCAGCGCGGCCAGAACCTGTTCGGACGCGGTGTTGATGTTGATGAGGCCGGGGACCTGAATTTCCGGGCCGCCGATGTCGCCGGCCTGCGTGCCCGGGTCGTTGTTCGTGCCGTCGCCATCGCGGTCGTAGGAACCGAGGCGTGGGTCCTGGATCGGCGCGATGAAGTTGTCCATGGCTGCGGCGCTGGCGCTGGTGAACAGGTTGAGCTTATCCGCATCGGAGTCAGGCGGACTCGTGATGAAGCTGGATTTCCGCGTGTAGGGGTCGTTGCTTGGGTCGCTGTCGGTGTCGGGAGTGTACCCGACGGTCAGCATATTGCCCAGTTCGCCCAGACTGTAGATGTCTCGGTTCGCGACCACCAGGGGCTTGCAGATTCCCGTATTTGGGTTCGGCATGTCGCGGAGCGTATGTCCGCCGCCCGCTGCAGTGTCCTGCCAGTTGCCGTCGAGTGTTGCGTCTTCCATGTCCTCCTTGTAGTAGAAGATACGCTCACGGCTCTTCATGGTGGCATCCAGGTTGGATGTGAATTTGTTGTTGGCCGACGCAGCACGGCTCGGTTGGGCGTAGTCGATGACTACGTTCCACGTTGGCTCCCTTAGCTGGATGGCAAGGTTAACATGCGCCGATGAGGCGCTAGGTGCCGGTTGGTAGCCGTATATCATCATTGCGGGCACAATCAGATCGGGGATGGGTGCCAAGGACACCGGAATCAGAGGGTCGCGGACGTCATATCCCAGGAGCGCGTACGCCCCGGCCGCTACCGTGAGGGCACCCAGTGTTGCGCTGTTGGGGTACCCGCCGGTCCAAGTCAGAGACCAACCGGCGACGTTCACATCCACGTCAAAGGGATTCCAGATCTCTATTCGGTACTGCCACGTGCCAGCGTTGGGGCCAGTCATGATGGCCTGGTAATAGGTCTCGGTGATGTAGGGATGCGCCTCGAGGCCGTAGGCGCTGCCGACCTGGGTGATGATGTTGTCGGCGTCCTGGTAGTCGGCGATGTTGGCGGCGAGTTGATTGGCGGTGGCGGACGACAGCCCAAGATACTGCTGGAGGGCGGTTGAGAGGGCGGCCGCGCCCGTGGTGGTGATGTTGGTGCGATAGGTCCCGTCCGTGCTGTTCTCGATGGTGTCGAAGGACCAGGGCGTGAGCAGATAGGTCAGGGCGCTTCCGTGGGCGAGCCCCAGGATGTCTTCAAGCCGCGAGTTGAAGCCGGGGGTGGGATAGGCCAGTTCCGCTGCCGTCTCGGCGCCGTAAGGCTTGTCGTCGCCGCCGGGGTTCAGTGAGTAGAACTCGGTGGCTCTGGCCACGGGGTTGGTGTCCAGGAGGTTGTTGACCAACTGGTTGTCGCCGTAACGGCCGCAGAGGGTGCCGGACTTGCCCCGAACCACGTCTTGAGCTCTTGCGTCGCCTTGGGCTTGACCACCGAAGTAGGCTGCGAGCAGGTCCTGGAGTCGAATGTCAAAGCTGCTGAGCGGGCGCTGGTCGGTGGTCAAGGACTTGACACCGGCATAGCGATAGGAATAGGGCACGGTGGTGCGGTCGTCGGTGTTGGTCGTGGTGTTGACATCCAGGCGGGAGCCGCCAAAGTCCACGATGTAGATGGCGTATTGGCCCATGAGGCCATTGGCGAGTGGGAAGTTTTTCCAGAACGCGTCGCGGCCGGTGCCGGGGTTGGAATCGCCGTCCGCGTTGTCCGTGTCCACGCCGAGGACGGTGCTGCCCAAGGGGCCGTAGTTGGCGTCGTTGGTCACACCGGCCTCATCGCCCGTGACGCCGAACTGGCCGCCGTCGGGCATCCATTCCTCGCAGAGGGCATCGAATGCCTCGTCTTTGTGGTAAATCCAGTACCCTGCCACAATGTTTGTGATGGTTGAAGGCTGATCCTGACCTGCACTGTCGGTTCGTGGGTCAAGCGCGGTCCCGAAGTCCCATCCAGTGTTGTTTCGGTTGTAGGGCATGTTGTCGGTGCCGTACTTGTCCACGCGGAGGACGTGGAGGGCGTAGTCGAGGGCGGCGCGGGCGAGGAGGACGGCCTGGGAGTCGTCGAGGGACACGCGGGAGGCGCTGAACTCCAGGCGGGCGATGGCGGCGAAGCTGAGGGCCATGAGCGCGAGGACGGCGAGCACGCCGGCGGAGACGATGAGGACGGAGGCGCGTTCGGATTTTGGATTTCGGATTTTGGATTTTGGATTACGGAGTAAGCCAGTGAGCCAGTGAGCGAGTGAGCGAGTGGAGCACCCGCGCACCCGCACACGCGCGCACTCGCGCACGCCGTGTCGGTCGTTCAATCGCCAATCGAAAATCGCCAATCGAAAATGGCTCATTTGGGGCTTTCGGGCAGACGGATGACGTGCTGAAAGGTCATGACGCGCGCTCTTTCTGTTTCGTCAGCTATGGGTGGCTGGAACTGGCTAACCGGAAGCCACGTCCAATCACTGCTTCTGCGTGCTTCCCAGTTCCCCAGCCTATTCTGTTCGTCGGAAATCTTGAGGGTGACCTCAACTGCAGTGGGAAGATACTTCTTGTCTGTTCCGCCTGTGCCTGTAATCCAGGACTGCTTCCACCCGGGCACGTAGGACGGCGAATCCCCGAGAGGGTCCCAATAGCCAAGCTGGAAGTCGCGCACGTTGAAGCCGATGTCGTAGTAGATGACGTTGGCGGGATTAAAGGTTGACAGGTCACGGAGTTTGCCACTATCACCGTCATTGGGATATTCGCCTCTTCGGAGGGTGTTGTCATTCCTGAGATAGTAGACCACCAGACACACCCCCCAGTCATCATCATTGGGATCGCTAATGTTACCCTGGTTGGCCGTGCCAGAAAGAAAAGCCACAACGTCAGTGCCTGCCTTCTGGTCGGCCAGAACGACGGCGCCGTTGACCGCGTTGAAGGCCTGGAAATTGGCGTTGAGGCAGGCCCCGGAGAGGTCGCGGACGAGGAAGTCGTGGATGACGCGGGCGTTCTGCCAGATTTCGGCCTGGGCTTCGGAGACGCTCATGACGGTGGAGGCCTGGGTGAAGATGGCGGCGA
>VGYL01000825.1 GCA_016872975.1 Planctomycetota bacterium | reverse complement strand
GAAGGCGCGGCCGCAGTTGTCGCAGAACCTGGCCTCAGCCGGAGCCAGGGCGTTGCACTTGTGACAGCGGACCATCGTCGGCGCGGCACCGCCCAGGCCGCCTTCGCGCAGCCCCTGGCCGATCACGCCGGCAACCGTCTTGATGCCTTCCTGCGTCCCCTGGGCCAGGTAGTTGAACGTGTCCTTGCCGACCGGCGCCGTCTCCTGGGCCATGTAGCGCATGACCTTGCCCATGTAGCCGTAGGAGGTCAAAGCACCGCCCATCGGCAGCAGCAAGATGCCGACAAAAACGCACCAAAACAGCTTTGGCGGTCCAAAGCCGCCGAAGGCACGGAAGAAGTCCACGAGCCCCACGATCAGGAAGCCCAGGGCCGTCAGAAGTATGATCGGCCCGATGATCCGCAGGGTGTCTCGTACCGCGTTATGTCCCGGGTTGATTTGTCTGTCAGGCATGGCCATTCCGTCCTATCACTTGCGTCCGGTCTGAGCCTCGATCCACTGGGCCACCGTCTCCAGGGCCCGTGGCGACATCGTTTCCTCGATTCGGGCGTACTCATCGACGTTGCCGGTCTTGGCGGTTTGAAAGAGGTGGTTCAGGCCGGGTAGTTCCCGGATCGTGACGCGGGTATTGCCCCCTTCGCGCAGGGCCTGCTCGATCGCCGGCAGGTTGTCCTGGGACAGCACCTGCTTGTCGAGTTCGCCGTTGAGCGCCAGGACCGGGCATCGGACCCGGCGCAGGACCGTCTTGGGGTCGTGCGTGATGAAGAAGCGGAACCACGGCGAGGTCGCCGCCTGGACCTGCGCATCCAGGTAGTGACTCTCCATGCCGCGCAGTGCCTCCTTCTGTTTCTCATCGAGCTTCGCGAGGGATTCCTGGACGATCGCGCGGACCTTCTCTTTCGCTCGATTCGGGTCTGCCTCGTTTTTGACGATCTCGTAGACGCGTCTCTGGGCCGCCAGCGCCGCGTCGATCGCCGTCTGGTCGGCGCCGCCGGTCTGGAGCAGGTTGGCAATCTGCTTTTCGATGATGACATCGCCCGGCACACCGGTCCCGGCCAGCAGGACGATAAACGCCACGTCGCGCGCTTGGGTCGCCACGAGCGGGGCGATCAGGCCGCCTTCACTGTGACCGATCAGGCCGATCCGGGTGGGATCGATCTCTTGGCGGGTCTTGAGGTACGCGACGCCCGCCAGCACGTCCCGGGCAAAGTCCGCGCTGGTCGCCTGCGCGGCGTCGCCCTGGGAGCCGCCCACGCCGCGATCATCGACGCGCAGCACCGCGATTCCGCGGCGGGTCAGATAATCCGCCAAAACCAGAAACGGGCGATGGCCGAAGACGCTCTCATCCCGGTCCTGTTGGCCGGACCCGCTGATCAGGATGACCGCAGGAAACGGCGCGCCGGCGCCCGGCATCGTCAGCGTTCCCGCCAGGGTGATCCCATCCCTGGTGTTCGGATAGGTCACTTCCTCGTCCCGGTACGGATACGGCCGCTTGGGCTCCTGGGGCCGCTGGAGCTTGGGGGCTTCCTTCACGCGCTTCAGTGGTAGATCGAGCGCGATGCCTCCCTGCGTCCACTTGCCACTGACCTCGGCGCCGTCGGCGCTCAGGGTCCCTTCATAGCGGCCGTGGACGGCGCTCACCTCGATGGTGACCCGCCCGTTTTCCCGACTGACCCGGCTCAGGGCAATGCCGGTGGCGCCCTGGTCGGGACTGTCCAGCGTGCCGGACAGCGCGCCGTCGGCCTTGGCCGTGATGTTGAAAACGACCCGCAGGTCCATGCCGGGCACCTTGAGCGTCCCCAGCCACGCGCCTTCGAGCGAAGGCGCCTTCGCTTCACCTGCCGCGGCACCCGCCGGTGGTGCCCACCCGAGACAACAAAGTACGGCTACCAGGAAGACGCGCGTTCGCATGGTGCTCATCGGTGTTCCTCCGCTCAAAAGAAGCAGCTTCTATTCGACCACAACCGCGGTGCCGTAGGCGAGGATCTCGGCGGCGTGGGTCATGACCTCGGCCGTCGAGAACCGCAGGCCCACGATCGCATTGGCCCCGAGCTCGCGGGCCTCCTCGACCATCCGGTCGAGCGCCTGCTCGCGGGATTCTCCCATCAGCTTCGTATACTCGGCGATCTCGCCGCCGACGAGATTGCGCAGGCCCGCCAGGATGTCTTTGCCCAGGTGCCGGGCGCGGATCGTGTTGCCTTTGACCAGGCCGACGTGTTTGACAATGGTCTTTCCGGGGATCGTGTCCGTCGTTGCCAGAAGCATGGCTTATCTCCTAACGTCTCGATACCGGTCCCTGCTCCAGAAGTACACCCTCTCGCGCAGGACCGAGACGAACAGTATAGCCAGTCCGGCCAGAAGTGCCAGCAGACCGGCCTTCATCAGGACCCCCACGGCCGGGTCCGTGACGATCGTCTCGATCAGCTCGAACCCGAAGTAGATCGACAGGACGATCGCCGCGACCGAGGACAGGACCCATCCGGCCCGGCGTTCCATCCGGTTGTAGAGATTGTTCCAGTACTGTTCCCAGACCCGGTCTTCGGGCTCGACGAGCGTCATAGAATCCGTCATGTGCTTGAGCCTCTGGAATTCCCCCATCTCTTTCGTACATTCCGAACAGGAGGCCAGGTGCGCTTCGAAGGCGCGCCGCTGCTGGTCGTTGAGCTCGTTGTCCAGATAAGCCATCATGAGGTCTTTGTGATCCTGGCAGGTCATGGCATCTGACCTCCTTTCCGGGCCTCCCAAAGGCCGGAGTCCGCGCCTGGGCAGCCACTCTCATGTTCCAGTATTTCCTTGAGCCTCTGGCGGGCATAGTACAGCCGGCTGGTCACCGTCCCCCGATTGCAGAACAGCAGCGCCGCCATTTCCTCGTAGGACAGATTTTGAAAATGCCGCAGCATGATCACCTCCCGGTGCTTCTCGTCGAGCCGGCCGAGCGCGCGCCAGATGCGATCCTTGGATTCGTTCCGCTCGGCAATCAGCTCCGGGTCGAAATGATCCCCCCCATCACCCGATTGCGAATTGCGGGTTGCGGATTGCGGATCGCTCTCCGTGTCTCCAATCCGCAATCCGCCGTCCTCCATCTGCAACTGATGGGCCCGGCGGACCTTCCGCTTGCGCAGATGGCTGAAGCACAGATTGCGCAGGATCTGGTAAAACCACGCGAAGAATTTGCCCTTGGCGCTGAGCTGATCGTAGTGCTGGTAGGCCCGAAAAAAGGCCTCCTGCGACAGCTCCAGGGCGTCTTCGCGGTTGCCGACCAACCCCAGCGCAATCGCGTAGGCCTGCTTCATATGCTGCCGGACGAAGGCCTCGAAGTCCTCCTTCGAGCCCAGGTCGGGGCCGCACATCGGTATCGACTGTCCGCAAAGGCTGTCCAATGACCAACTCCGTATCACATTCTCCCGGCACTTCCATGCCGAGACCTTTTTCCTATGGTAATAGACTACACATCCTGGTAGTTTCTTCAAAGAAATATGGCGTGTGCCGCCGCCTCGGGCGCCCGCCGACACCGGTGCGGCGGCGGTAAGGGATGGAATGGCCCAAGACATCGCACATC
>VGYL01000824.1 GCA_016872975.1 Planctomycetota bacterium | reverse complement strand
CTCCCGGTGCAGGCGGTACAGCGTTTCGTAGTCACTGCGGAATGCCTCGAAGGAGACCTCCGCCGGTTGGAGGGGTTGGCCAACCTGCCAGGAGCGGTGGCCCTGCGGGTACTGCTCGGCGGGATAGTAGCCGCCGAGCCACGCGGCCAGCAGCGGCCGGTCCTCGTTCGCGCAGCGCAGGAAGGCCTCATGCCTCGGCAGGAGTGACTCGGGGGATGGGGAACTCATCGCGTTCCTTGCTCATTTCTTCGGGAACCGCCACGGGCGTGACCGGATCGATGCCCAGCCAACAGAGGGCGCCCACCGCGTACCAGCCGGCAATCACGAGAATCACGACATGCCACCGGCCGCCGGCGGCCGCCAGAATGTACGGGATGGTCCATGGGGCCAGCAGTCCCCCGATGCAGCCCCACATGTTCATCGTGCCGGACAAGGTGCCCGAGAACCGGCCGCCAAGGTCCATGCAGCCCGCCCAGGAGCCGGGCATGGCCAGATCGTTGCCGAAGCACGAGAAGCCCATGGCGATCATGGACAGGATGGGGTTCTCCAGGCGAATGGAGACCAGCAGCATGGTGCACGCGACCGCGTGGCCCAGCACGCCCAGACCGCGGCGGACACGCCGGGCATCGCCGAAGCGCCGAATCAGGCGGGGCGTCAGCCAGCCGGCCGACACGCAGCCGATCCCCGCCAGAAACAAAGGCGGCGCCGCCAGCAACGCCGCGACATAGCGGTCGGCTTGCTCCAGGCCGAACTCCTCGCGAATGTACGTCGGCAGCCAGGTCAGGTAGAACCAGAAGCCATAGCTCAGGCAGGCATATTGCAGGCACAGGAGCCACACCGAGCGATTGGCAAGAAATCGCCCCCACGGGACCTGTACATGCGTCCGGGCTGGTTCTGCCGGTCGCGGCTGGGCCGCGCTGGCCGCCGCCTGATCCTGAGAGGGTGTGTGAGAAGCCAGCCTTCTCTGGGTGGCATCGTCAAGCGGAGTCTTCGGAGCTTGGCGATGGCGGATATACCGTGCGCCGGACCATCGCCAAGGCCTGCCGGCCTTGACGATGCCACCCTTTTCACACGCCCTCTCAGGCTGGTCGCGGAACCACCGCCAAAAGAGCAGCGCCCAGACAAAGCCGATAGCGCCGAACAGGTAGAAGCTCTGCCGCCAAGTCACGAACTCCAGCACGAAGACAACCAGAAGCGGCGTGAACGCGCCGCCCCAGCGGGCCGCCAGCCACGTCAGGCTCTGGGCCCGGGTTCGATCCTGGCCCTGGAACCAACTGCTGAAGGCGCGCGTCAGATTGGGAAAGCAGCAGGCCTGCCCCAGGCCGAAGAGAAATCGATAACCGACCAGCGAGGCCAGGCCGCGGGCCCAGCCGCTGGCGACGGTGAAGAAGGACCACCAGCAAACGCCGCCGGTGAGCGTGCGGCGGGGGCCGAAGCGGTCCGCGAGCCAGCCGCCGGGGATCTCGAACAGGCCGTAGGCGATGCCAAAGACGGTGAACGCCAGTCCCATCTGCGGCTTCGACAGGCCGAGATCCGCACTGATCAGGTGCTGCGACTGCGAGATGCACACGCGGTCCACGTAGAGCAGGGCCGCCAGGGTCATGGCGAACCCCAGCAACACACGGCGGGCACGGATTCCCGCCCGCGCCGCACCCAAGGGCAGATCGGGGTGAACAGCCCCCTGTGCTCTCTTTTTCCGATCCGGTTCTTCTTTCGGCCCTTGGGCTTCCGTCGGCATTCCACACACTTCCACGTCGCCACGTCGATCCAGCCCACGCACGGCTCCGACCGATCCATCGGCACCTCAGCGGGGCAATTTCTCGGAGACGATTATCGCGGAGGGAGTTGCAAAGAGCAACGCGAAACCGGGTGTATGACCGTTCCTGCGCGGGCATCCCGGCTCGACTCCGACCACCGCCGGAAAAGGGGACATTCCACTTTTCCCCTTTCGGGAAGGAAAAGTAGAATGTCCCCTTTTCCTTGGCTGCGCGGGGACCGAATGTCCGTTGCCCCAAAGGCGCGCAAGAACAGTCATGCACCCCGCGAAACACAACGGAAGAGACGCTATGAGCCCGGGATCGTACTGTCGCGCTTGACACGACCGGCGCGTTCCTGTACACCTGCCACGGTCCACGGTCACTGACACGTAAGATCCGCCAAGACATGGCTCGTGCAGTTATCCGCGAAGAAACAAGGGGAGAGAATGCTGTCAACGGTTGTCCTCGTCATCACGTATCTCATCCTCTTGCTCGTATGGTTCGCCCTCTGGGCGGTGTTCCTCCGCCTGGGACTGCGGTGGGCGAAGATCGAGGGCATCACAAGCCGCCGTATCCTCCGCGTGACGACGCTCGTATTTGCCATCCAGGTATTGTCGAACGTGGGGGCCGGTGTTCTGGCATGGCGGATTGCCCCTCAGATCGTGTGGGCGGCGCTCGTACCGCTCGTGACGGGGCTTCTCGTGCCTTGGTGGGTGATCGCGCACGCCTTCCAAACGCGCCTCCGCCGTTCGTTTCAGGCGTGGGTCCCGACTCTGGCAGCCGGGGTCGCCACTGCCCTTGTCTCTCTGGTCCTCGTGCGTCCTTTTCTCGTGGAGACATTCTCGATCCCGACCAACACGATGGCGCCAACGCTTCTGGGGAATCACCTGAAGGGCACCTGCCCGGACTGCGGTCGGCCGAGTGTCGCGGCGCTGCCGATCTCGGTGCTGCCCTCGCTTTCCGGCAGGCCCCAGCTCATGATCTGTGAGAACTTCCATGTGTTACAGGGTATGGTCGGCAGCCGGGTGTTCCCGGGCGACCGCTTCCTGGTGGCCAAGTACCTGAGGCCCCGGCGCTGGGACCTGATCGTCTTCCGGAACCCGGGCGAGCCCTCGGAGCAGTACGTGATGCGCCTTGTTGGGCTGCCTGGCGAAGAGATTCTCATCCAGGATGGCGCCGTGTGGGCCAACGGTACGAAGCAGACACCGCCCGATTCCATACGAAACATCCGGTACCTGTCGGAATTCCCCAATGCGCGGGGCAAGGTGTGGGGCTCGGTCAACCATCCCGCCCCGCTCGGGGCCGACGAGTACTTCGTCCTGGGCGACTTCTCCGCCAATTCCGAGGATTCCCGCTTCTGGAGCGAAGGAGCGCCGGGGCATCCTTCTTTTGCCGTCCCGCGCTCGCACTTGCGCGGCGTTGTCACTCACATCTGCTGGCCGCCACAGCGCTGGCGTATTCTCCGGTAGTCCTCCGGGGGCGGCGTTTGGAACATGGTGCTCCCCTACCGTATCTCCGGGATCGCCGGTGGGGCGACCTGCGGCAATTCCGGCGACGCGATTTCTCCGTACTCGGCCAGGTAGCGGAACATCAGGTAGTCCACCAATTCCGCGTAGGCATGTCCCACGTGGGCCATGCACTGTTGTGCATAGCGGTTGACGAACGTCCTGAGCCCCTCGGGCCCCTGCTCCGCCAACACGCGTGCCGCGGCCCTCTCCACCTGGGCCTGCGTTTGCAGGAACCGCTCTTCCGCGGGCTCGAAGACGCGCCGGATGTCGTCGATCGCCTCCTGATATCGCCCTTGGCT
>VGYL01000823.1 GCA_016872975.1 Planctomycetota bacterium | reverse complement strand
CAACGCCACTTTCGAAGATCGCCGCCGGGACGATTTCGATCCCGACGCCAATACCGATGCGTTCCTCGCGCAGCTCCCCGACTACGTGGCGCACGGCGTGCGCGGCTTCACGCTCTGCCTGCAAGGCGGCATGCCCGGCTACGAGGGGGCCCTGAATTCCGCGTTCGAGGCGGACGGCTCGTTGCGCGACTCCTACCTGCGCCGGGTGCAGCGGGTCATCGAGGCGTGCGACCGCCACGGCGCCGTCGTGATTCTCGGCTGTTACTACCAGCGCCAGGACCAGGTGCTCAAGGATGACGCCGCCGTTCGGGCCGGTGTGGTCAACGTCGCCCGATGGATCGAGCGCAGCGGGTCCACCAACGTCGTCCTGGAGATTGCCAACGAGTTCGGGCACGGCGGATTCGACCATCGCCTGCTGAAGACGGCGGACGGCATCACGGAATTGATCCGCCTGGCCAAGGCGACCGCGCCCACACTGCTCGTCTCCGCCAGCGGGTTGGGCGGCGGGGGGCTGCCCGACAACGTCGCCCAGGCGAGCGACTTCCTGTTGATCCACTTCAATAACACGCGGATCGACGACATCCCCGCGCGGATCGACGCCGTCCGCAAGTACGGCAAGGTCATCGTGTGCAACGAGGACGTCAAGGTTGGCAAGGAAGGCGCGCGGGCCGCCGAGTTATGTGTGGAGAACGGGGCCTCCTGGGGCCTGATGCTGGCCGAGGTCAACCAGCACTATCCATTCAAGTTCCAAGGGGCTGCAGATGATCCCGAGGTCTACGCCGCGATCAAGCGACTGACTTCGAGCGGCTCAGTGCGCTCGCCCGGCGGCGGCCTGCGTGGCGAGCCCGACGCGCAGCGGCGTTCCGCGCCGAGGCCGCCCTCGAACCGCGGGCAGGATGCCCGCGACACGCAAGGGCAAGATGCCCTCGCCACGGGCCTTGGCGATGATCCTGCGGACGCGTCTGACGCCATCGCCAAGCTGCGCTTGACGCTGCCACCCAACGCAGGGAATGACAGGTTGCGGCTGATCATCGAAACCGACGCGGGCGGCGATCCGGACGATGAGCAATCGCTCGTGCGGTTTCTCCTGTACGCCAACGAATGGGATATCGAGGGGATCATCGCCAATCGGTCGGCGACCCGCCGTCCGGAGAACGAGAATCCCGAGGACTCCGGCCTGGCCATCGTCCGGCGGCTGCTCGACGCCTACGGCCGGTGCCACCCCAATCTCGTCCGGCACGATCCGAGGTATCCCACGAAGGAGGTCCTCTGGCAGCGGACCGTTCCCGGCTACAACAGCACCGACGAGGCGGTGAATCTGATTATCGCCGCGGTCGACACGGACGATCCGCGCCCGCTGTGGTATTCGGACTGGGGCACCGACCGCGGAGCGGCCACGAACAATCTCAAGCGGGCCCTCGACCGGGTCCTGCACGAGCGGGGGCCGGAAGGTTACGCCAAGTTCAAATCGAAGCTGCGGCTCTCGTCCTACAACCAGTTCGACGAGCACACGACGAGTATCGAGCCGCCGTTTGCAATCTGGATCGACACCTTCCAGCCGCCGGTCGAGGGCAAACGCTGGTACCACCGATTCTCCGCCCTCACCGCCAAAGCGGGCGGCTTCGATCTCGTGCGGGACGTGCTCACCAATGGCGGCCCGCTCGGAGCCCTCTATCCCACGAACACCGGCCTGTGGGGCAAAGAGGGCGACACGATGACGTTCCTCTACCTCGTGCCGACGGGCATGAACGATCCGAACGAGCCGCTCTGGGGCTCCTGGGCAGGGCGCTATGGTTTGAACGAGAGCTTCCCCGGCAAGCGGTACTACTGGGCCAACCAGACCGACACCTGGAACGGCACGACCCATCGTGACAACACGCTCGCCCGGTGGGCGGCGGACTTGCAGAACGACTTCCGCGCACGGCTCGCCTGGTGCGTGAAACCGCTGCGCGAGGCGAACCACACTCCGCGCGCCGTCGTCAATGGCGGCGAGGGCAAGGAGATTCTGCGGATCACCGCCCGGCCCGGCCAGGAGGTGTCGCTCGACGCCCGCCTCTCGCGGGACCCCGACGGTGACCCGCTCACGTATGAGTGGTTTGTCTATCGCGAGACCGGCACCTACGAGGGCGAAGCGGCCCTGACCGATGCCTCCGCGCCGCTTGCTCTTCTGCGCGTCCCCGCCGACGCCGCCGGCAAGACGATCCATGTCATCCTCACCGTGCGCGACAACGGGACCCCGCCGCTGGCGGCCTACCGCCGCGTCGTTGTGCAGGTGTCGTCCGAATCTCCGTGGCGAGGGCGTCCCGCCCTTGCGTGGCGAGGCCATCCTGGCCTTGCCCTCCGTGACGAGGGCGTCCCGCCCTCGAATCAAGGGCAGGATGCCCTCGCCACGCAAGGGCAGGATGCCCTCGCCACGATGGGGGACTCCGAAGCGATCCCTGATGGGATGAATCGCGGGGTCGAGTTGGGGCCCATCCGGTCGTTGGGGCCCGGCATTACGCCGGGGGTTGCGACGGACTCCTATGGCGGCGTGCACATCGTGTACATGAACGCCGGGCGGATCCTGTACGTGCAGGCGGATGCCGCCGGGACGTTGCGCGACCCGCAGGAGATCCCCGCGCCGGAAGGGGAGGCGGTCTACAATTCGCCCCATCTGGTGCTCGATCCCGAGGATGTCCCGCACCTGGTCTTCGAGCGGGATTTCACGTCGAAGTCCAAGAAGGTCTGGTACACGAACCGCCGTCAAGGGGCCTGGAAGCCCCCGATCGAGGCGATCCATGCCCCCGAGCAGCGTGCGAACTATCCGCGCCTGGCGGTGACGGAGGATGTGGCCCTGGTCGGCGCCTTCAGCCCGGGCGACGGGTTCAGCGGCACCCTCGCGAAGATCGTGGATCTCGACACGACACCCCGCGTGGCGGCCGCCGCGACGACGGCCTTGTGGGTCCCCACGCCCTTCGTGGTCGGCGACGGATGGATCGTTCTGGGCCGGGCCGGCCCCGCCGGCCACATGCTCCAGAAGTACGGCCCCGACCTGAAGCCGGCCGGGAACATGCAGAAGATCTCCGTGGGAACGCCGAGCAAGACCGGCGAGCCAATCGCGGGGCTCCGGGACGCCAAGGGAGTGGTCCACGCCGCCGGCATCACCGGCCAGGCAGTCGAGGACGGCCATCGGGATTGGCTCTGGTACAATAACTCCGCCCGGATGTCGGCCGGGCAGGGCGCGATCCTGGGTCCCATGTTCTCGGCCGGCGTGAGCGAGTACGTCTACCCGTCGATGATACAGGACTCGGCTGGGCAGTTGTACTTGGCCTACCGGGATTTCGACACTGGGGAAGGCAAGCTTGTGACCGTTTCGCCGCAAGGGTTCGGTTCGCCCATCTCAATCGCTCCCTCTGCCACCCGGCGGCTGCGCTGGAATCCTCAGATCGCCCCAGGTCCTGATGGACGCATCTATGCCGTGTGGGACGACAATGACACCATCCACTTCCGCGCGATCCGGGTCGGGGAAAAGGGGACATTCTCCTTTTCCACCCATGACCCGGCCGGGGGACCAGAGGCGACGGAAGAAGCAGAATGT
>VGYL01000822.1 GCA_016872975.1 Planctomycetota bacterium | reverse complement strand
AGTGCCGCCGCTGTGGGCGGTCGGCACCGGCGGCCGCAAGTTCCGGCCCGTCGGGACCTGCTTCGATACGTTCAGCGTCCTGTTCCAGTATCCCAACAACGTCGGGATCACGTTCAGCTCGCGGCAATGCGAAGGCCATGGGACCAAGCCCGACGGCATCCGCAACCGCATGTTCGGGACCCAGGGCATTCTCGAAACCGAGTACGGCGGCCAGGTGATCATTCGCGGCAAGGATAAGACGTTCTATCGCGGCGGGGCCTCCCCGGGGATCTACCAGGAAGGTGCCATTGCCAATATCAAGATCTTCCACGACAGCGTCACGGGCGGCCAGTTCGACAATCCCACGGTCGAGACCAGCGTGCGCAGCAATCTGGTCACCATTCTCGGCCGGATGGCCGCCTACGAGCATCGCCAGGTCACCTGGGATGAGATGCTTCAGAAGAACGAAAAGTTGGACGCCAACCTCAAAGGCCTGAAGGCGTGAGAGGATGTTGGAAGTCTGAAGTGTGGGGTTTGAAGTGTGCAGTACTCCATCCAGGCCAAAGTCGTGGGTGGCAGCGGCAAGCGCAGTCTTCGGAGCTTGCCGATGGTACGAAGGAGATGACAGATGAGCGATAGCGTGATCAGCCGTCGGCAAGTGCTCGCCGGCGCGGCCGGTTTGACCCTGGCGGCGTCGGGGCTGACGTTGGGACAGGAGAAGAAGCAGCGCGAGCCGGACACCGGCGACACGAAGGGGGAAAGGAAGCAACGAACGCCCCCGGGCTTTCGGATCGGCGTCTGTGACTGGACCATCGGTCACCGGTGCGACCCGGCGGCCCTCGCCCGCGCCAAGAAGATCGGGCTCGATGGGGTCCAGGTCGATTTCGGCGGGGGGCCGAGCAAGGACCCGGCCCTGTTCGACGCGGATTTGCAGAAACGGTACCTCGAAGAGGTCAAGACCCAGGAGGTGCGCATCGCCTCGCTGGCGCTGGGCGTTCTCAATGAAGTTGCGTACAAGAGCGATCCGCGTGCGGAGAAGTGGGTGGACCAGGCCATCGACGTGGCCCAGGCGTTGCGCCAGCGGGTCATCCTGCTGGCCTTCTTCAGCAAGGGGGACCTCAAGAACGACAAGGCCGGCACGGATGCCGTGGTCGGCAAGCTCAAGAACATCGCCGCCAAGGCCGAGAAAGCCCGCGTGACGCTCGGTGTCGAGTCGTGGCTCAGTGCCGCCGAGCATCTGGCGCTCCTGGACCGGGTTGGCTCGGACGCCGTGCAGGTCTATTACGATGTCGCCAACTCGCACAAGATGGGCTACGACATCTACCAGGAGATCCGCACGCTCGGCAAGCGGATCTGCGAATTCCACGCCAAGGACTACGATGACCTGTATGGCAAAGGCTCGATCGACTTTCCGCGGGTCCGGGAGGCGATGGACGCGATCGGCTATCGCGGCTGGCTGGTCATGGAGGGCACGAAGATGCCCATGGGCATCGACGAGAGCTGCCGTTACGATGCCGAGTACTTGAGAACGATATACCCTCGTCGGGTGTAGCGCTGGATGAGTAGGGTGTGCTGTGCACACCTTGCCTGGTAGTGATTACGGGCGTCCGGAACCGGTCGGTGGAAATGGTATGCACAGCACACCCTACAGAAAGGAAGGTGCGAGGATGAGAACGAGAAGATGGGCGGCGGTTCTGGTCATGTTGTTCGTGGCGGCCCTGGCGGCGGCGACGCCCCTGGACGACTACATCGCCAAGCCGGACCCGAGCTACACGTACAACCTGGTCAACACGATTGATACCCCGCTGGGCAAGGTCTACGTCATCGACATGAAGTCGCAGACCTGGCGCGGCGAAAAGGAGGTCAACCGTACGCTCTGGCAGCATTGGCTGACCATCGTCGTGCCGAATGGCGTCACTTCGGATACGGCCCTGCTCTGGATCAACGGCGGCCGTAACGGCGGCCAGCCGCCCTCCATGCCGGACGGCATGATGGTCGGGATCGCCCTGCAGAGTAAGACCGTCGTGGCCGATCTCAAGATGGTGCCGAATCAGCCGCTGATCTTCCCCGACGACCCCGGCAACGAGCGCCACGAGGATGCCATCATCGCCTACACCTTCGACAAGTTCCTCAAGACCCAGGACCCGACTTGGCCCTTGCTGCTGCCGATGGCCAAAAGCGCCGTCCGCGCCATGGATACGATCCAGGACCACATGGCCAAGGTCGATGGCGGCAAGCTCAAGATCAACAGCTTCGTCGTCTCCGGCGGCTCCAAACGCGGCTGGACCACCTGGCTGACCGCCGCCGTGGATAAGCGGGTCAAGGCCATCGCGCCGATCGTGATTGACGTGCTGAACATGGCCCCGCAGATGGAGCATCACTACGCCGCCTACGGGTTCTATTCGCCCGCGATCGGCGATTACGAGCAGATGAAGGTCCTCAACCGCATGGACACCGCCGGCGGCGGCCAGATCCGCAATTTCGTGGACCCCTACGAGTACCGCGACCGGTACACGATGCCGAAGTTCATCATCAACTCCTCGGGCGACCAGTTCTTCCTCTGCGACTCGGCCCAGTTCTACTACAAAGACCTGCCGGGTCCCAAGCACCTGCTCTACAACGCGAACACCGACCACGGGCTGAGCGGCTCGGAGGCCGACAAGGCCCTGCTGGCCTGGTACACCGCGATTCTGAACAACCGCCCGCTGCCGGAGTACTCGTGGACCGTGCCGGGCGCGGGCCGCCTGGTCGTCACCGCCGGGACGAAGCCCACCCAGGTCAACCTGTGGACCGCGACGAATCCGAAGGCGCGCGATTTCCGCCTGGAGACCATCGGCAAGGCCTGGACAAGCTCGCCCCTGACCGGCGATAGTAAAGGCGTCTACGAAGCCGCCGTGAAGGCCCCCGAGAAGGGCTGGACGGCGTACTTCGTCGAACTGCTCTTCGATTCCGGCGCGGCGGCGCCGTATCGATTCAGCACCGAGGTCCGGGTCGTCCCCGACACGCTGCCCTTCGCCGACAAGCTCAAAACCGTCGGGAAATGACCAAGGCGTGAGTGAAGAGCCGCCACCATGACGGGTTCACAGCCAATGAGCTGCGCGAAGGCCAAGGACAAGTATGATAAGCCCGGGTGGCAGCGGCAAGCGGAGTCTTCGGAGCTTGCCGATGGTTTGGTCCATCCGCCATCGGCAAGGCCTATGCAAAGCCTACAGCCTTGCCGCTGCCACCCTTCGCCGAGAAGCTCAAGGCGACCGGGAAATGACTAAGGCCTGAGTGAAGAGCTGTAATGATGGTACATCCGCAACGCCACATGACGCTGTGGCTGCTTCTGTTGTGCGCCATGGTCTTCACGGGCCACGTGGAGGCAGCCTGGCGTGAAGAGATCGAGGCCGACTGGCGGCTGCAGGAGCGGTTGCGCGCCCCGGTGCCGCCGCGGGTGACGCCCGAGCAGGACGCCGTTGGGGTGTGCGATGGCGTGAAGAACGGCCAGTGGGGATTCCACACGGCCCACGAGGAACGCCCCTGGTGGCAGGTGGACTTGGGCACGCCGCAGGAGCTCGACCGGCTCCGCCTGTACAACCGCACGGATTTCGCGGCG
>VGYL01000821.1 GCA_016872975.1 Planctomycetota bacterium | reverse complement strand
GGCACGTTGGCTGCGGCGACGACACTCGCTCACGGCACCTATCGTAAACCGTTTGTCATGCCGGAAGAGGTGTAAGCAACCGTAATCTGTGAATGGTGTCATCACCATGAGGTCGGCATTATGAAGTCACTTCGTTCTGTAACATGGCTCATCCCATGTTTTGCCGTAGTTGCGGCGCCGACTCTGCCCCCTTGTGTAGCAGGCGCTGTCGGTCGCATTGACTTTGCCGCTCGACCCGACCAGGTTGTTGTCAGGGTCGATGAGCAAGACCTGGCAACCTATGTGTACAGGGATTCCCAAATACCTCGACCCTATTTCAAGGATTTGCATGCGCCTGGCGGAATCCAGGTCACACGCAATCATCCGCCGCGCGAAGGAGTTGATCCCACCGATCATGCAGAATACCATCCGGGTTTATGGCTGGCATTTGGCGATCTGGGTGGTGCCGACTTCTGGCGCAACCAGGCCGTGGTGAGGCACGTTGAGTTCATCAAGCCGCCTGTTTCGGATGAACGGAAAGGACACTTTACAGTGCGCAACGCGTATATGCATCGCGATGTGAGGGTGGGCGAGGAAGTTTGCCAATACACGTTTCTGGTCCGGCCCGCGGGCATTCTGATTCTATGGGATTCGCTGTTCCTGTCGGCGGATATGTCCTTCTCCTTCGGCGACCAGGAGGAGATGGGACTGGGCCTGCGCATGGCTACGGCGATTGCCGTTAAGAGCGGGCAGGGCGGACGCATCCTCGACAGCGAGGGTCGAAGGAATGAGAAGGAAACCTGGGGCAAGACCGCCGCATGGTGCGACTACAGCGGCTGGGTCGACAAGACGTTTGTCGGGGTTTTGATCATGCCGCATCCGGATAACGTTCGTCCCTGCTGGTGGCATACACGCGACTACGGATTCATGACCGCCAACCCCTTCGGTCGCGCCGCCTTTCGGGCCGGGCCGACCAGCAAGATGACCGTCTCGAAAACCGAGCCCTTCCACCTGTCGTATGGCATCTTGATCCACGCGAGCGAGAGTGAACAGGACGTCGATCTGGCGGCCGCCTACCGGGACTACCTGGAGGTGTTGCGGCAGGTGCGGACCGAAACGAGGGAAGGAGGACAACGCTGATGTCCGCATCACCCTGTTTCCAGCCCGGTCTCAAGCCCGATCCGCAGCAAGACAAGGACAGGCCCCGGATCCTCCTGGTCGTTGGGGACGGCGCCGAGGTTCTGGATACGATGGTCCCTCTCTATCGGCTGGGAGAGGACTTCCAGGTCCTGATCGCAGCGCCCGAAAAACGAACCTATCACCTGGTGATCCACGAACTGGCCGACGGGTGGGACATCACCGAGGAGCGCCCCGGCTACCGTTTGGCCGCCGACGTGGCCTTTCGAGACGTTCGGACCGAGGACTATGTGGGCCTGGTCCTGCCGGGAGGCCGGGCCCCGGAGTATCTCCGCTACGACGAGCATCTGATCCGAATCACCCGCGAGTTCTTCGGCCAAGCCAAACCGGTGGCCTCCATCTGTCACGGGATCGAGATCCTCGGCGCGGCCGATGTCATCCGCGGTCGCGCGGTCGCCACGATTCCCAAATGCCGCTTCGACGCGGAGGTCTGCGGCGCAACGTATGCACAAGAGCCCATGGTTCGCGCGGGGAACCTGATTTGTGCCCGGGGCAAGAAGGACCTCGCGCCCTGGATGCGTCAGTTCGTGCAGATGATCCAGGAATACCTCGCTCGGACCAAGAGCGGAGGAGATTCTCGCTGACGTATGACCGACCTATGTCATGACAACTCAAGGATCCGGCAAACGGAGACCCTGGTTCTAACGATCCCATGGAACTGTCGTTCAAAGTCTTTGAGCACGCGGCGGCCTTGATTGGTCGCACGCCGTGGGACGTGTCGCGCGACGCGGACTTGCTCTTCCAGGCGCAGGCGGCGGCCTTTCGCCTGTACCGCCACCAACCGTTGATCGCGGCGATTGACCATTACAACCTCGTGCCCGAAGCCCTCGGCGGCATCGCGGCCCAACCCGATGGCAACGGCGTCCCCGCCATCACCGAACCGTTGCTCGCGAGCGCAACCGAGTTGTTGCGGCCGCGTCCCCTCGATGCGTGTCGCGACGGCCGGCTCCCCATGATTCTCGAGGTCGCCTCGCGCCTGAAGCGGGAGTTTCCGGAAGCGGAAGTGGCCGTGCCGGTGGACGGGCCGTTCTCCATTGCCTCGGCGCTCGTCGGGTTCGATCAATTGCTCTGCGACGTGGCCGAAGATCCCGATGCGGTGCGATCCGCGCTGCGGCATTTGATCGCAGGTCAGGTCAAACTGACAGAACACGCCCAAGCGCTCGGGTTGGGCGTGGCCTTCGCCGAGTCCGCTGCCGGGCCGCCGCTGCTTTCACCCGCGTCGTTTCGCCGCGTGGAACTGCCCGTGCTGCAGGAACTCCTCGGACGCATGGGCGAAATCATGGGCCACCGCATCGCCTGCCTGATGGGCGGCGACACCGTGCGGATTCTCGATGCACTTCTCGAAACCGGCTCCCCCCACCTGGTCTGCCCGCACGAGACCGATCAAGTCGCCTTCGTGAAGAAGCTCTGGGACCGGCCGGAAATCCGCGTGCGGATCAACCTGCACCCGGGCATCATCGCGCGGGGAAGCTGGGAGGAGTTGCGGGCGGAGGCCGACCGCGTCCTCGCCTTCGCGCGCGGCAGACCCAACACACTGCTGGGCGCCGGCGTGCTGCCGTATGAGACGCGTGCTGAGAACATCTTCCGACTCCGCGATTACATCGGCTTGGACCACCCTCCGTCATGAAAACGCCCCAAAACATCCAGACGCAGAAACATGGAACTTACACGGCGATCAATCGCCGGACCTTCGCGCTCAGTGAGTTCGGCGCGGGTTCGCACATTCGTTCCCTGCGGGCCTGGAAGGGGGCCGGAAAGTGAGACATCGCTGGAAGCGATGAAGGAAAGGAACTGAAGCCCATGCCGAACATCATCAGGAACCACCGATCGTCCGCCCTGACGCTTGCCGCCGTGACCCTGCTGCTCGCCGCCGGGAACGTCTGCCCCGGGCAGAAGAAGGCTCAACCTTCCGGGCCGGAAGTGCCTACCGGGAACGGTGCCCGGAACGACCGCCTCGCCTGGTTCCGGGAGGCACGCTTCGGGATGTTCATCCACTGGGGGCCCTACTCGGAACTGGCCGGCGAATGGAAGGGCCAACGCGTCGAGGTCGGCCGCAACGCCGAGTGGATCATGAAGTTCCTCAAGATTCCCGCCGCCGAATACCGCGAGCTGGCGCGGCAGTTCAATCCTGTGAAGTTCGACGCCGAGGCATGGGTCCGTCTGGCGCAGGCAACAGGCATGCGCTACCTGGTCGTCACGGCCAAGCATCACGATGGCTTCGCGATGTACCATTCGAAGGTCAGCCCCTACAACATCGTTGACTGGACGCCGTTCCAGCGCGACCCGCTCAGGGAACAGGGCGATTGCACCATAAGTCATTTTCCGACAAGGACTTCTTCGAGATAGGTTTCATCCCAGGCGGCGGTGAGACGTTTGTTCTTGATTCCGACCTTGAGAGTCGTGTT
>VGYL01000820.1 GCA_016872975.1 Planctomycetota bacterium | reverse complement strand
CCCGCCGCCGTCCGCGGCCCGGTGGACTTCTGCGCGTTCGAACGATTCGCCTGCATCTGTGCTTCGGTCGCCATGGGAACCCTCTGCATTCATGATTTACGAGTTATGATTTACAATTTACAATTTTGCATGTTAGCCCCATTCATATGTTTATAGTGTACCATACCTCTTGCTCTATTTCAGGTCAAGTGAAATTCGGCGGGACCGGGACATTTTTTCGTCCCGCCGTCCGGGGCACCCCTGCGCCCTGTCGCGACGCAGACCCATGTCCTGGCGAGTCGCGCAGCCGCTTCGCGGCGGGTAGGACAGAGACCCCCACCGTTCCGGGGTGCCATGCCTACGCCTCGTAGGCATGTCTACGCAAAGCCGTGGACATAACACCCAAACCGCCCGTTTCTTGGGAGGAGCGCCGCGACGGGTGGCAGCGGCAAGCGGAGTCTTCGGAGCTTGCCGAGGGCGGATAGGCAAACCCTCGGCAAGCTGCGCTTGCCGCTGCCACCCACCCGGAAAGTCAATTGTCCTGAAGCACTAGGCGGGCAAGGCGTGGTAGCCCAGGGCCCGGGCCGGTTCGAGCAGGCCGTAAGGGCCTTTCACGCAGAGAGTCCCGACCCGTCCGCTTTGCCTCCTCTTTCGCAGCCGAGAGAAACGAAAGAAGACAAAAAAAAGCCACGACCCGGTAGAAGGCTAAGAAAGGAAGCCACAGAGGTCACAGAGAACACAGAGAGAAGAAGGAGAAGAAGGTAGGAAGCGAAGAAGGTAGGAAGGTAGGAACAGCAGAGTCGCGCAGCGGCTTCTTACTGTCCCGTCATCCTACCCTCTTACCTTCCTCTTCTCTGTGACCTCTGTGTCCTCTGTGGCCCAGATTCCTGTTTAGCCTTTGAGTGGATCGTTGAAAGAAAAACAGCGGAAGGAGGACCTACTCTGGAACGCGAAGCTACTCCGGTACGGTTTCTGCAAAGAGTTTCCCGAAGAGGCGGTTCAGGGGGGTGGCGACGGAGTTCTGGGAGAATTCGGGTGTTTTGCTTCGTGCGGACCCGGCGGTTCCATTCGGGAGTAAGATCTCCGGGAGGCCCTCACGTGCCCGGAAAGAAGGCGACCGGGCGAACCGGGCACAGGCGGTCGAGGCCGGAATCAGGAAAGCGAAGCTCGTCCGAGAGTCCCTCTCCGCTGCGAGAGACCGGAGAGAGGCTCCGCCTCCGCGCGGTCGATGAGACTCCGCTCGAAGAGCCTTCGCGTAGTGCCCGGCTTCCAGCGCGAAGAGCCTCCGACGATGGGCCGTCTGGATGGGAAGTGGGAAGTGTAAAGTGTAAAGTGTGAAGTGTTAAGAGCACTTCAAACTTCAAGCTTACATCCGGGTCAACTCTTGACACTTGACAAACCCGTCAAGAGTCAACAGTTGATCCCCGTTGATCTCCTGCCCGTTTCTGCTTGACAGCCCGCGCAGGATGATTTCAGATATCGCTCGGGCCGGCCGGGGCATTGGGGAGGCTTGAGAGACCTTTTGTCGATGTGCTCTTGTCGTCGCGCGGTAGTATTGGAGCGGAGTTGAAGAACTCCCCTGAACCGCCCGCTTCAGGGTTCTCGGGGGACGTGGGAACAACGTTTGGGCCGAGCCGTCGGTCCGCCAAGACGCGGGACTGCACTGTCCTCTGTCTTGCGTCCTTTGTCCTCCAACGTCGGGTCAGCTCAGCAGGCCGTAGTCTTTGAGGGTCTGGCGGAGGGTGCCCTTTTTGTTGTCTTCGAGCGGGGTCATGGGCAGGCGCAGCTCGTCGGAGCACATCTCCAGCATGGCCATCGCGGCTTTGATCGGGATGGGGTTGGTCGCCAGGGTCAGCATGTTCTTGCTCAGGGCGAACAGCTTGCGGTGCCACTGGCGGGCGGAGCCGAGGTCTCCCTCGAGGATCAGGTCGGTCAACGCCTTGACGTCGGCCGGGACGATGTTTGCCACGACGCTGATGACGCCCTTGCCGCCGACGGCGGCCAGGGGCAGGGTGAGCGAGTCGTCGCCGGAGAGGATGGTCATGTCGCAGCGCATGGCGATCTCGCTGGCCTGGTCGAGACTGCCGGTGGCCTCTTTGATCGCGACGACGTTGTCGAGCTCGGCCAGCCGGGCGATGGTCTCGGGCGTCAGGCCCGCCCCGCAGCGGCCGGGGATGTTGTACAGCACCATGGGCAGATCGACCTCGTCGGCAATCGCCTTGAAGTGCTGGTAGAAGCCTTCCTGCGTCGGCTTGTTGTAGTAGGGACACACCTGCAGGGTGGCGTCGGCGCCGATCTTCTTGGCGAAGGCGGTCAGCTCGATGGCCTCGGCGGTGCTGTTGGAGCCGGCCCCGGCAATCACGCGCGTGGCGCCGCCGACGCGCTTGACCACCGCCTCGACGACCTGCTTGTGCTCCTCATGGCTGAGGGTCGGGCATTCGCCGGTCGTGCCCACCGGGACGATGGCATCGATGTCATTGTCCAATTGAAAATCGACCAGCTCATTGAGCGTCTCGAAATCGACCTCGCCGCCTTGAAACGGCGTAACCAGTGCCACCATGGCCCCTGTGAACATTCTATCTCTCCTGGTAGTCCGTCAAAAACTCGTGATTCCCATGGCGGAGAAATTCGAAATCCGAATTTCGAATCTCGAAACGAATCCCAAAGGGAAGAAAATCCCGAATTCGAAACGGCTCGCGCCGCGCCGCGACAGCGTTTCGGTCATTCGTATTTCGGTCATTGGCATTTGTTTCGGATTTCGGATTTCGAATTTCGGATTTCCGCTGCGCGGCCGTACTTGTCGATCAACTCGATCATCCGCCGCGTGGCCTCGCGCAGGCCGACGAGCACGGCACGCGACACGATGCTGTGGCCGATATTGAATTCGCACAGCCCCTCGATCCGGGCCACGTCGGCGATGTTGCGATACGTCAGCCCGTGTCCGGCGTGGACGATCAGGCCTTTCTCCCGCGCGAAATCCCGGCCGGCCACCAGCGCGCCGATCTGCTTCTGGGCCGCGCGCTCGGTCCTGGCGTTCGCGTACGCACCCGTGTGCAGCTCGATGGCGTCGCAGCCGGTCGCGGCGGAGGCGGCGATCTGCTCGTGCTCCGGCGTGATGAACGTGCTGACGACGATACCCTTTTTGTGCATCCGCCGGACCACCTCCTGCAGCCGGCGCCGGAACTGGACGCAATCCAGGCCGCCTTCGGTCGTCAGCTCCGCCCGGTTCTCCGGCACCAGCGTCACCTGGTCGGGCACGATCGCCTCGGCGATCTTGACGATCGGCTCGGCCATCGACATCTCGAGGTTCAGCTTGCACGCGACGCTCTCCTTGAGCGCCCGTACATCGCGGTCGTTGATGTGCCGGCGGTCCTGGCGCAGGTGGACCGTGATGCCGTTGGCCCCGGCCAGCTCGCACTCGACCGCCGCCCAGACGGGGTCCGGCTCATCCGTGCGCCGCGCCTGGCGGATGGTTGCCACGTGATCGATATTGACGTTGAGAACGGCCATATTCGGGATTTACTATTTGCGATTTCTTATGTAAGATTTGCAGGTGAGGCTCACAATGGATACGATACCTGCACACCAGACCAAACCGTACACA
>VGYL01000819.1 GCA_016872975.1 Planctomycetota bacterium | reverse complement strand
CCCGCTTGCACCGCGACATCGACGGGGTGCGTGGTGCCCGGGATCACCCATTCCAGGACGGCTTGGTGCCCCAACTTCTCAAAATGGGACTTGATCCAGTGGGCGAAGTGCCGGTCGCGGCATGGATTCACTCTAACCATTCGGCGCTGTTTCCGCGATCCAAAGCAGGGCGAGCGAGAATGCGGTGCTTCCCCAGTATCCCTGGTGGGCTGGTGGGGAATCACGGAAAAAGGACAAAGCCGTAACAAGACGGTAACATGGCGGCGGCACAGTATGTGGATGATGTCCGAGGGAAGAACTCCCGTGAGCCGTCGGCCGCGCCGGCCGCGATACCGAGGCGGCGCCATCGTCCGGAGGCTTGGCCTGATGGCCCTCCTGTGGCAGGCGACCGCCTGTATCCTGCCGGCGGCAGCGGCGGAATTTGCGGCCGGGCAGCGGTGGCGGTACGCGCATGATGGGCCGCGGCCGGGCAGTATGGATGCGGAGCCGAATGCCGTCGGTGGAGAACGCATCGTGCGGGTGCTGTCGGGCGACCGGGAGCAGGGCGCCGCCGCGTGGGTCATCGAGGAACACTACACTGAAGGCCCGGAGGTGGTCACATGGCTTCATATTGACCCGGAGGGGCTTGTCGCGGCCCTGGAGATCCGGAATCCGAAGGGAGAAAGGGTGAAGCTTCAATATGACCCGCCGGTGCCGTACGGGCCGGTGGATCTCCAGGTGGGAGAGGTCCGGGTGATCCAGAGTACGTTGCGGGCCGATTCCGCCGATTTCGTCTTGCCGAACCGGATCACCATAGAGCGGCTTGCGGACGAGACCGTCAGCACCCCGGCGGGCGAGTTTCCCGGATGCTCCTACTTCCAGCGCACGACCACGTCGACCGTGGACATCCGGATCGCCAAGATCTCCATGACCGAAGAGCGCCGGCAGTGGTACCATCCGTCCGTCGGCGGCCTGGTGAAAGAGGTCTATCACCGAGGTCCCGTTCGATTTCTCACCTGGTCCCGGCCGGGCTACACCGCGACCAGCACGCTGCTGGCGTATGATCGGGAGGAAACAGGCTCCCGAGATCGTCTCCCGCCGCAGGCGGATCTCGAAGGCGGCGAGCGGCGGCCGCGGGATCCTCCGCCGTCGCGGGTGGGCGGCCGTCGGTTCGCCGGCCTGATTCTGGTGGGTGTCGCGGCCCTCCTGACGGGGACCTTGGTCATGACCAGGCGGGCGCGCCACGGGAGGGGTCGTCGACAGTAACGGCTCATTCGGATCTTGTCTTGCCGAGACGGACCGATGAGTGTACCCTCGGCCGTTTGCCCGGGACCCGTGCCCCATGACTCGGGGCGCCGGCCACGGGGCACGGGCGACGAGCGACGATTTTTTGGGTGAACGCGGGCAATGAATGCCGGCTTGCTGCGTCTTATACAGAAGTGTGACGCCGCATTTGACATTAGACGGTCCTTAGAATGCTTCGGAAGGGCGTGAGTGTGAGAAAAATACGCATCCTGATCCTCTTGGTCGTGGTCCTCGCCGTCGTCGGCGCCGGGGCGGGGTTTATGGTCAAGAAACGCGTTGCCGCGGCCCGGAAGCCGACGATCGTCCGCGTCGAGGTGTGCACGCCCTGTGAATTGCTCGAATTCGTCAGCGCCCCGGCGGAACTAGAGCCCCGGAGCAAGGTGGAGATCAGCGCCAAAGTCTCCGGCCGGGTGGTGGCGCTGCCGCACAAGGTGGGCGATCGGGTGACCAGAGGCGATCCGAACGCCAATCCCCCCATTCCGCCGTCGGTGCTTGTACGGCTGGATTCCAAGGACCTGGAGAGCCAACTGCTCGGGGCCCAGGCTCGCCGGGCCGCCCAAGCCGCCGGCATCGAGTCTGAAAAGGCCAGGATCGCCGGCCAGAAGGCCAACCTCCTGGGCACGACCGCCACGCTCGAACTGGCGAAAACACACGTAGAACGGCAGAAGACGCTCCTCGCCAGCCAGGACATCAGCCGGTACGAGTTCGACCAGGTACAACTGCGGCTCGATGAACTCCAGGCGCAGTACAATGCGGCCAAGCTCGCGCTGGAGGCGGCGGAACTGAACCTCAAGGTCCTGGAGCATAATCTCGAAGCCGCCGACGCCCAGATCGCCCAAGCCAAGGAGACGCTCGGCTATACCACCATTGTCGCGCCCCTCGACGGCGTCATTACGCGGATCAACGCCAAAGTGGGCGAGATGGTGGTCACGGGCATGATGAACAATCCCGGCACCAAGATCCTGGAGGTGGGTGATTTGTCCCAGATGCTTGCCGTCGCCCAGGTGGACGAGGCGGACGTGGGCAAATTGCGGGTGGGCCAGAAGGCGAAGGTGTTCCTCGATGCCTATGCGAACCACGAGTTCAAGGGCACGGTCCATCTGATCGCGCTGTCCGCCGATCTGTCGCGGCAACTGACGAAGCATTATAAGACCGAGATCCTGCTGGAGAGCGACCGGCGGCTGCATTCCGGCCTGACGGCCAACGTGGACATCGAGACCCGCACCTACACCGACGTGTTGGCGGTACCCTCGCAGGCGGTCATGACGCGGGAGATCGATAGTCTGCCGCTCGACATCCGGGATCACTCGCCGCAGATGGACAAGTCCAAGACCTTCGCGACGATCGTCTTTCGCTACCATGACGGCAAGGCGGTCATTACGCCCGTCAAGATCGGCCCCAGCAACCTGACCCACACGATTCTCGATGCCGGGGTGAAAACGGGCGAGCGGATCGTCGTCGGGCCCTACAAGGAGCTCGAGAAGCTCAAGCACGACCAGATCATCAAGGATGAGCGCGAGGCCAAGGCCGAAGAGGAGGCCAGGATGAAGGCCAGAATCATCAGTGGCGGGAACGATGCCAACACAGCCCAATAAAGCCGTCATACGACTCGAAAAGGTAATGCGGGTCTACAAGGTGGGCGTCGAGCGCATTGCCGCGCTGGACGGCGTCGACCTGGAGCTGCGGGACAACGAGTACGTGGCCATCATGGGCCCGTCCGGCTCCGGCAAGAGCACCCTGATGAACGTCCTGGGCTGCCTGGACCGCGTCACGAGCGGCCGATACGAGCTGGACGGCCAGAACACCACCGGCATGAGCGACGCCGCCCTGGCGCGGGTCCGCAACGAGCGGATCGGGTTCGTCTTCCAGTCCTTCGAGCTGCTCAGCCGCTCCAGCGCCCTCAAGAACGTGGAAATGCCCCTGATCTATTCCCGCAATGGCTGGTGGTCGCGGCGCAGGCGGGCCATGAAGATGCTGGAGCGCGTCGGTCTGGGCGACCGGGTCAAGCACCGTCCCAACCAGCTCTCCGGCGGTGAGAAGCAGCGCGTCGCCATCGCCCGCGCCCTGATCTGCAACCCGAGCATCCTGCTGGCCGATGAGCCGACCGGCAATCTCGACAGCAAGACCAGTGAGGATATCCTCACGCTGTTCGATCAACTCCACGCGGACGGGCAGACGATCATCCTGGTCACCCACGAGGAGAGCGTCGCCCTGCATGCCAAGCGCATCATCCGGATGAAGGACGGCCGCATCTTCAGCGACCTGCTCGCCCGCGAGGACCAGGCCCGTCGCCAGGAGCTGATCCGGGA
>VGYL01000818.1 GCA_016872975.1 Planctomycetota bacterium | reverse complement strand
ACAGGGCAACAGACGACTGCCCCGGCGAAGCCCTGTCGCCAGGGCTTCACCGGGTAGTCCCCGAATCACATGATTACCCCGGAATTCGGGACCCTCCTCATGTGAATCGCCACAATTTCATACCGGTCACAGCCCGCGCCCGCCGGCGCGCCGGGCTGATGCATAGACAAATACAAGGAGGAGGGCCAGTGGGCGGCCCCCCTCCGCCGGTCTTGCTGAGGATACAGCCGCCGCGGTGGAACTTCGTGAAAGAGCCGAGCGGGCTGTGCAAGGCCGGTTGGTCATAGAAGTCATCTCCAACACCACATCACACATGGGTCTGCCGTGTTCTTGTCTCTGGTGTCCTGTGTCGCACCTGCTGTCCCAGACACCCAGTGTGCGCGCACTCCGTCCCCGTAAGTTGCAGTCATGCGCATTTCCATGCCCTGCCACAGCAGAGCTGTGCCTTCGGCCTCCATCGTGTTGCGCTCTCTGGCACAAGCGATCAATGGCTACGAAGTTCGTTCCGACTTGACTGCATCCTCACGCACGGTGGCTCCCTAACAATGAGAGACCTGCGGCACAGGGCACGAGCCGCAAGTCCGGCGGTTGTTCCATTTTCACGTGCACCCGGGCGCCGAGGGAAAAGAAACGTTCTCCACAGGAACGTTTCTCCTCACCAGGCCTCCACCACCTCTGTCCGATTCCGGCCCAGACACTCAGCACATGCACAAGCGTCTTATGCGGGCCAGATCACACCATCACTCCACGGAACCGGCAAGTATATACACGGTCTCATCCACCATTGCAAGAATTTACCTGCTCCACCTGCCCTTGGGAACTTCCATCACTTCCCTGTGGCTCCTGCCACCAACCGTGGTCGCGACCTCCATGTATAGTCGCAGTATAACGAAACCGATGACGAAAAACAACTGTGGCAACTACCCGATTTACAGTTCTTCTTGCCACTTCGTGCACCAGACATTCGTGCGGTACATACGCAGCCGACAGCGACAGGTTCGAGGATAGAAACAGACCCATGAAGAGGCTATTCGCCTTCCACCGGGCCACGCTGCCGGAGTGTGCCATTGTGCACACGTGAGACACTGCGGTAAGTACCTGAATCAGGTGGCTGAAATGTGTTCTTCTGCGCCAGATTGGGCGGGGTTTCTACGCAGGCACTACATCTAGTACAACACATCGAAAGGATGGCTACATGGATATTCTTACGTACATATACCTAGCGCGGCCTTCGGCCGCAACCAAAAAGATGTCCGAATGTGTGGTAGAAGTTCCTGACAAAGACTCTAGTGCACGAAATAAAATCGGCATAGATCTGCATGTTTGTCTATTGCAGGGCGTCTTGCGAGACGATATGTTGTACGGCGTGCAGACCACGCAGAAGAAGGAGGTCCCTAATGGGGTTCTCGGAGTGGATAGCAGCTCGGAGTGACCCGGGAGCGCTCTGCCATGAGTGATTGTCCGAGGTCGGACCGGCAGGTGAATGCACACACGTGGCAGACAGCCTCCCCGGGCATCAAGCCGCAACGGCCACAGCTCGATGCAGGCGATCCGCTGCCTCACGGGGTTGGGGAGCCTTTGGCGCGATCGGCGGCAGCGGCAATTCGGGGGATCGCCGCCCTGCACGACAAAACGCTGCAGGCGGTTTGTCGCGCCATAACCGATCCGCTGCTTCTGGTGGATCGAAACCAACGGATCGCCGTCTGCAATGATGCGGCAGCCCAACACCTCGGACGCGGCGTGCCAGTACTGATCGGCCTTGCACTCTCGGACGTCTGGGCGGCGGTCACACCCGCGAATATCTGCGAACAGCGGATGGCCCGAATTGCCGAGGTGTTCCGCACCGCCGCACCGGTGCGCTTTACCGATGGGTGGGATGGGTGCATGTGGGATAATACGATCAGTCCCATCCTGGGGGGCCCCGCGGAGGTCGAGGGAGTCGTCGTCGTCGCCCGTAACGTCGCCGAATACGGCGAGAATGCCGCACATGCCGAGCAACTCGCCTCGCTCGGAATGATCAGTGCCACGCTGGCGCATGAATTGGCCCAGCCGCTCAGCGTGGTGCAATTGGCGCTGCAAAACGCGTCGGCGGAATTGGAAAGAGTGGACTGCCCCGAGGTCGTCTCCCAGGACCTCAACGCGGGTCTAGCGGCCTGTGCGCGCATAGCCGATACGATCAGCCGGTTCCGGGAACTCGCGCGGCGGCCCGGCACCACACGGGAGCTCGAGGTGCGCATCCATCCGGTGGTGGACAAGACGTTTCGTCTGCTGGCCCTGACTGCCAAGCAGGCCGGGATGAAACTACGGGGGGAGAACCTGGAGGCCCTGCCCGCGATTCGGATGCGCGAGAACGAGCTCGATCAGCTTCTCTTCGCGCTCGTCCAGAACGCGGTGCACGCCGCCAACGGCCGCAAGGACCGCCATCTGCTGATTGCGGGAGCACGGCAGCAGGATACGGTCGCTCTGCGGTTCCAGGACAACTGCGGCGGGATCGACCCCGCGCACCTGCCCCGCATTTTCGAGCCGTTTTTTACGACGAAGCCCCGGGGCAAGGGAACCGGGCTGGGGCTGTATATAGCTCGCCGCATCGTGTGTCAGAGGGGCGGGCAGATCACGGTTGAGAGTCTCCCCGGCGAAGGCACCACATTCACGGTGACCCTGCCCATCGTGTCGCATCCGGGGACGGAAAGTCGGTGTACGCCATGAATCCTCAAGAAACACATATCTTTGTCGTCGATGATGAGCCGGATGTCGCCCTGGCCATCCGCAGGGCACTGGAGAGTGCCGGAATGCACGTGCGTGTCTTCGCCAGTGCCAGGGACTGCCTCGCGGCCCTTTCCAAGCAAGCCTGTGACGTGATCATTACAGATATCCGCATGGAAGGCATGGACGGCCTGTCACTTCTCCAGGAAATCCGACGCCGTTTCCCCTGGCTGCAAACCATTGTCGTTACGGCTTACGGCGATGTCCCGCTGACGGTGGCCGCGATGCGGGCGGGCGCCGTGACCCTCCTCGAAAAACCCCTGGACCGGCAGGACCTGCTGTCGGCCGTCCAGACGGCCCTGGACACCAATGCGCCCTCGGTGGCGTTCCCAAGAGAACCGCTGTCGCCCGTGGAAGCCCAAGTCCTGCGCTTGTTCCTGGGCGGTCTGACCAGCCGAGAGACCGGGGTCGCTCTCAGTCGCTCCACCCGCACCATCGAGGCGCACCGGCACAACCTCATGCGCAAATTCGGCGTCCACAACGCCGTGCTGTTGGCACAGAAGGCCAGTGTCTTGTGGTTCGATGACCCGCACACTCACCCCCCCAAAGCCTGAACCGCAGGCGCGTTGCCGGCGCGAACCCGGGCCGCACGCTTATATGCAAACGGGTGGAAAATGGACGAGAAACGCCTGACGAGACTTCTCTCGATCGCCAAAGCCTGCCTTCTTGCCGCATTGGTCTATGTGGGCGCGGAGGTGGCAACAAATGCTTTGCATTTGTCCCCGCGGATCGATCCCAAGACCGCTCGGGGAGAACTGGCAGCCCTCCATACGCAAGGCGCCGTACCGGAGGCCTGTTTGCGTCCGGATTATGCGATAATCGTTGAGAGAGA
>VGYL01000817.1 GCA_016872975.1 Planctomycetota bacterium | reverse complement strand
GGAACTCCTTTCCGCCAAGACAAAAAACAACTGTCTTTATCGACGACTCGAAGGTTTTTTTCCAGACCACTTTTTCTCCTACAAAACCGTAATGCTCCCCGCTCACGCCCTGAATCTCATTTCGTGGGACGTTCCTGAATATGTACTGGCCTGCGGTCCGCAAATTGTCAGAGGTTGATATTGACGAAAACAGAATGACTCTATTCCGCTCGGCAACAGGGGCCATCGCCAAAGTGACACCTGAGGCAGCCTCACCAAGAACCACTTGTACTTTGTCAGCAGATATAAGCTTGTTTATTGCGGACACACCTTCCCTAGGACTGAATTTCGAGTCCTCGTAGATAAGCCGCACACTGGGCTCATGCTGAAAGGCCAGATCGAAGCCTCTCCGCATTGATGCACCATATGTGGCTCCGTCTCCCGTAAGTGGAGCGACAACGCCGATGACGACGGCCTGATCGTCCCTTCGTTTACATCCCGTCAATAACAACAATGTCAGTAGGATAAAGAGAAACGAATGGATAATCTTCACAGTTGACGGCCTCATGTTGTTCGCTCCTTTCTGGTCGAAAAAGCTGCATCAGACCATCTCATTGCATCCAAGCTCCCTATGTCGAGAATCCCGATTACTGTCGGTTGACATCGTCTAGAACGAAGCACCGACACGCGCGCCAGCGAAAGGGAATTCCAGCACGCCTTGGCATAATGCCGGTGTCTAATATCACACCGTCCTGCTCTAATGAACCTCCTAGCCCTTCAGTTCCTTCCGGTAACGGCATCAGAACAACTTTCGAGCGCGGGTACAAGCCGAACTGCCCTCGCGCATTTCGCAATACACCACGAAAGCGGTCTTTCCCTCAATATAAGGCAAGACCGCCCCCCTCCAATAACATAAATAATTATAGTATCATAGCCCACCCTGTCTATCAAAAAGACTCCAGCATCACAAATGGGCGGATACTCTCGGCCAACCAGGAGTGCTTCAACGTGGACGTAACATGTTGTATGAAGTGAACTTACAGCAACTAATCGCCTCGAGCTGAACGACGAGAGCGTCATCCTGGGAGTTCATGGACCATCCTACAAAATTCCAAGCGGTTTGTTGCCCCAGGGGGATCATAGGGACGGAGTCTGGTTGAGAGGCGGTGCGAGCCGTTTTGGGGACGGCGGCCGGGGTCGGGTCCGGCGTGGGGCCTTCGGGCCGCGGGCACGGAGGATTGGAATACTGGAACGATGGAATGATGGGGGGGAGGGTCTTCCTTGGCGTTCTCGGTGCCGGAAGCCGTCGCCCGGCCCTCGTGGCTCGTCGCTCGCAGGGGGGAGGCGGTAGCCGGTAGGCCGTAGGCGGTAGATACGGAGTTCTCGCCCCGGATCAAGGTCCGGGGTGACAACGTTGGCGGTTCTCCGTTGCCAGTTGGTTCGACAGGCGAGGGCGGCTGTCCTACACCGTTCTGTCGTTTCTTTCGGCGAAGCGGGTTCGATCGGCCGTCTTGCGTCCTCCGTCCTCCGGAGCTTGGCGTTCTTGGCGTCCCGCGATCCGGTCGAGGGCAGGCTTTGGCGCGAGGTAATCTTGGTTCCGGGCGCGGTTGACCAGCAGTTCTCCGCGGTCGGCTCCCAGTTCCCGGTTGATTCGACAGCCGAGGGCGGCTGTCCTACACGACTTGTTCGCGTGGTTCGCGTATTTCGCGGTTGGTAGACGGTAGTCGGTTGGAAATCCGTGTCCATCCGTGTGAATCCGTGTCGGAAGAGAAGTGCCCAAGTTGGAAGTGTGAAGTTGGGAATCTGCGGAAATCGGCGTAATCTGCGGCTGTCAGAGGGTTCCCGGTTCTCAGGAGCTCGGTGGGGCGAGCCCCACCCTACGGGTTCTGATCTCCGCGTCTTAGCGTCTCTGCGCGAGTAGCCTCTTGGTTGCGGCGCCGGCCGGGTTGGGTCTCTTTGCGTTTCTTTCGGCGACGAGGGTTCGCTGGGTCGTCTTCCGTCTGCTCTGTGCCCTCGGTGTCCTCTGTGGCGGAAAAAGCAGTTCCCAGTTGTCAGTTCCCAGCCAGGTTGCCGCGCTTCGCTCGCAATGACATGATCTGCGGTTCAGTAGCAGTAGCCGGTGGTCGGTTGGAAATCCGTGGAATCCGTGTCGGAAAGACCGTTCTCGGCACGCAAGAACGGGGGCAGAGCCTGCCCCCGCGTCGGCGGGGGATGCCCGCGACACGCAAGGGCGAGACGCCCTCGCCACGACGGCAGACCTGCCTGCGGCGGTTCCCGGTCCCGGCGGGGGCGGAATTTCTGCTTTCTTTTCGATCTCTGTGGAACAAACGGGCGGCGCGGAGCGTCTTTCTCACTGGAAGGTTGCGGAGGGTAGAGTTTGAAGGATTGAGAGCCGTTTCGAGTTTGAAGTGTGAGGTGTTAAGCGGGGGGAGCCGAAAGAAACGAAAGAAGACGAGAAAAGGGAGCGACGCCACGGCCCCGTCCTGCATCCTGCTCCTTTCTTTCGCCTCTTTTCGTTTCTTTCGGCTATCGCGGCCTCAGTTGCGGCCGCAGGCCGTTCGTGCGGAACAAAGCCAATTGGGGAGGAAGTTCCCAGTGGACAGTGGACAGTTCCCAGCCAAGAGAGGCCGGCGGGGACGAATCGCGCCAAACGAACCCAATTCGCGACGGCGGCGGATATCCCAGTGTTCCACTATTCTATCTTTCCACCCTTGCAGCCTGCTGCTTTCGTGCGGAACAAAGCCAATTTCGGGACGACGCAAAAGAGGGATAACTATAGTTTGGGAAAGGAGTTATGAAAGAAGAGGGCGGCTCTGCACCCGGAAAAAACAAAGCCAATTTGTGCCGGCAGCAGCAAGGCCACGGTACGGGCGGCGGACAGAGGCCCGTGGCCCGTGATCCGTGACCCGTGGCTCGGGTTACGAGGCAGCGGTCACTGGTGCGACGGTTGCGATGCGAGAGCCGAGCGGATGATGGTGAGGACCTCTTCGGCGGTCTCGGCCTCCGTCAGCGCCTCACGCGTTCGGGGCGACGTCATGAGGCAGGCGATATCCCGCAGGATGCGCAGTTGCGTGTCCGCGGCTTCCACCGGCGTGAGCACCAGGAAGAGGAACCGGGCGGGCAGAAACAACGCCGGCAGGAAGGCCACGGCCATCGGCAGGACCAGATCGCTCAAGGCGATCACCGGCCCCTGGCGGCCCCTGGCGCAGCGCGGTGACCAGGCTCGTCTCCAGGCCGGTCTTGAGCAGGAAGAAGAGAATGCCCAGCCAGGCGACGGTGTCGAGCATGGTCTGCTGGGTCACATCGTCGGGAAAGAGCATGGCATGGAAACCCGGGGCGACGCGTCCCAGCACCGTGGGACCCAGCACGACCCCGACGAGGATCTCGGCCGTGATGGACGGCTGCCCCCAGCGCCGAAAGACCTCGCCCAGGCCACGTGCCAGCCCCAGCAGCAGCGCCACCTGCACGAGGAACAGTAGAATATTCGTTTCGTCCCAATAGTGCATCAGCCTACTTGTATACCCATCCTAAATGAGATTTCGGTGTCACGCTGTGATGACCTGGAAGTTCTCGGTCAGTAGACTACGCAGAGCAGTCACATGCTCGTCGATGCCCGC
>VGYL01000816.1 GCA_016872975.1 Planctomycetota bacterium | reverse complement strand
CGCCTTCTGCCCGCTGGAGCTGCCCGCGGATTTCGCCCCCCTGCTCGGCGCCGGGACCAAGAGGGTAGTCCTGGCGCACAAGACTTTGGGCCAGGGCAATATCTTCGTCAGTGGCCTCGCCTTCTCTCCGCGCTGGAGCACACTGCCTCTTTCGGGGCTCGGCGTGGTCCTGGTCCAGCGCATGGCGGTGTGTAGGGTGGGGCTTGCCCCACCGGTTTCTGCCCGCGACGACGGTTCTGGTGGGGCAAGCCCCACCCTACCAGCGGGATCGGTGGACACGACACCGGGTCCCCAAATACCAACGGCCGCGTTCGGGGGCGCGCACTCTATCAGTGACTCGCAGGTCTTGTCATTGGTGGCGGGGGAGCGGCCGCCACCCTGGCAGGCGGAAGGTGAGATAGAACTTCTTTCGCTCTCCGGCGACGCGCTGCGCTGGACGGGCCGCCCGGCCGAGATGCCACCCTTCCCCCGAACCGGGGTCTATCTGGCCACGATGGGCGATCAGAAACGCTGTCTCGCGGTGCGCGCCGCGCCGCGGGAAGGCGAATTCCGCTTTGTGGGAGGCTCCAGGGTGCCGGTCCTGGGCCCGGTCGCGCACACCGTTGTCCCCTTCGAAGCGGATGCCGGTTATGCCAGGTACCACGCCGGCCAGGCGCGAGTCACCGAATTGTACCTCCCCCTGCTCCTGCTCCTGACATTGGCGGTCGTTGTGGAGGGACTGTTGGGCGCCGCGCGGGTGCGTTCTTCGGCAGGTCGCGCGGCCCCGCGTGACATTCCCCAACGAGTGAAGATGCTGGCCTGGCGCCTGTTGCCTTCCGGGAGGAGGACCTGATGGGCACCCTGTACTGGCGCTCCTCGTTGCCTCCGCTGCTGGCGGCGGCCCTGCTGCTGGGCCTGGGCCTCTGGCTCGTGGTCCTGTACCGGCGGCAGCGTGCGCAGCACTCTCTGCGACGTACGGCGGCCCTCGTCCTGCCCAAAGCGGCGGCGGCGTTGTTCGTCGTGCTGGCCTATTTCGACCCGGTCTGGAAGATCGTGCGCGACCCGCACGCGGGGGAGAAGGTCGCCGTGCTGATCGACAGCTCCTCGTCCATGCAGGTGGCCGATACGAAGGACGGCCCCCGAGCCGCACGGGCGGTCCAGCTCTTCGAGGACCTCAAGAACAAGCTGGGTCCCGCCATCGCGTGGGACGCGTACGAGTTCGACCAGTACGTGCGACCCTACACAGGCAGCGCCGCCTCCGCAGAGCAGACGCGCGAAACCGATCTGGGCATGTGCCTGGCGACGATGGGGGACAAGCCGGACATCGCCAGGTATCTGGGAGTCGTGGTCATCACCGACGGCGGCGACGAGACGATCCAGAATATCCGGCTGCCCTCGACGCCCGTCTATATTGCCGGGGTGGGCAGTGATCCCGAGGATTGGGACGACGTCGCCATCGCCGGTCTCGATGCCCCGGCCGCCGTCGAGATGCAGAGCAGGTTCCCCGTCGCCGCGGAGGTCGTCATCCGCCGCGGGTCCGGCCGTTTCGCGCCGAAACAGGCCCAGGCCCAGGTCCTCCTGGAGGAACGGACCACCGACGGCTGGCTGGTCCGCGCCGCGAGCCAGATCGATCTTCGCCTGGAGCGGCAGGCCCTCGAGCTGAGCGTCGAGAGTCCCGCCGAGCAGGGGCCGCGCGACTATCGCCTGCGGATCGATCCCCTGGAGGGCGAGCTTTCCGCCTTGAACAACGTGCGGGTCTTCTCCGTGGAGGTCGGCAAGGACAAGCTGCCCATTCTCCTTTTCGCCCAGGAGGTGGGGTGGGATTTCAGCATGGTCCGCAAGGAGCTGGCCCGCGACCCGGCGCTGGCCCTGACGACGCTCTATCGGATCAGCCCCGACCGGTTCGTGATCCAGGACAACCGCCAGGAGGGCGACCGGGTCCTGGAAGCGGGCTTCCCCACCGAGCCCCAGGTCCTGGACCTGTACAAGTGCATCATTCTCGGCTCCTTCCCGGCTTCCCAATGGCAGGCCGTCCAGATGCAGGCGCTGCTGGAATACGTCCGCCAGGGCGGGGCCGTCATCTTCCTCGGCGGCGGCTCGTCCTACGCCCAGGGCGGCTACGGCAATACGATCCTGGAGCCGCTGTTCCCCTGGCGCCTGGACCTGGGCGGCCGTGAGTTTCGGGCCGGGCAGTTCGCCGTGAACGTGCCCATCGCCGCGACGAATCATCGCATCGTGTCGGACGTGGCCAGGGCGCTGGCCCGGGACAGCGGCCCGAAGATCGAGAGCCTGAATTCCACCGGCCCGCTCCGCAGCGGGGCCGTCGCCCTGCTGGAGACGAGTTCCGCGCCGGTGGTCGCGCTGCAGCGCTACGGCCAGGGTCACAGCCTGGCAATCGCGACCGATACGCTCTGGAAATGGACGAGGGCCTCGCAGGCCCAAGGCGAGGCCTTCCGCCATTTCTGGCGGCAGGCGGTGCGCAACGTCTCGCAGTGGCAGGAGGGCGAGCGGTTCCTGTCGGTCCGCTGGGACCAGCCCCGCTACCGCCCCGGCGAGCGGGCCACCGCCACGATCGGCGTCGCCGGCCGCTACGGGGCGGGCCAAGTGCATCTGAAGACCGTTTGTAGTGTGCCCGCAAGGGCATCGAAAACACGTGTCGCGGGCATCCTGCCCGCGGGTGTCGAAGGCGTCCCGCCTTCGAATCGAGGGCCAGAGGCCCTCGACACGCGCGGGCAGGATGCCCGCGACACAACTGCTTCCGGCGTCACGACACACGAGCGAACTCAGGTCCTGGAGGTCGCCGGGGTGCTGGGCTCCCAGAACGAATTCACGACGAGCATGGTCTTTCGCGACCGGGGGGACTATGTCTTCCGAGCGGAGGCTTATGTGGGCGAAAAACTGCTGGAATCGTACGAGAAGACCCTCCGCGTCGGCCCGGCCCTGAACGAAGGGGCCCGGCTGGAGGTGGACCATGCGTTCCTCGACTACCTGGCCGCGCAGAGCGGCGGCGCGTACTTCCGCGAAAGCGATTTCGGCCGATTGGCCGAGACCCTGCGGGGCCGCCTGGTCGACCAGGCGGTCACGATCGACATGCCCCTCGTGCAGCACAACGGAGTGTACATCATCCTGCTCTTGGCGGTCCTGGCGGTCGAATGGACGCTGCGGCGGAAGATGAACTTGTTTTGAGGAGATCCATCATGGGAGTCGCTGCCCGCCAAGAGCCAAGAGCATCGTTCATCTCCTCGCGAGTCGCGAAGCCGCTGTGCGACAGAGGTCGGGAAGAAACCAGGATACCCGAGTGGGCGTGCTTCGGGTGGCATCGCCAAGGGCTTGCCCTTGACGATGGCGGCCTCTCTGTGCGTCGGACCATCGTCAAGGCCAAAGGCCTTGGCGATGCCACGCATACGGAGAAATCAATTCCAAGCACCAAAGCCGAAGGAAACTCCAAGCACCAAAGCCGCGTGGCGCGGACACCGCGCGCGCGGAGAGATAAATTCCAAGCACCAAATTCCAAATCTCAAACAAAGGGCAAACGAAGAAAACAGAAGAAAATCCAAAACGGGCGGAGCCCGGTCCGTGGTTTTGGACATTGGAATTTGGGATTTTGGATTTGTTTGA
>VGYL01000815.1 GCA_016872975.1 Planctomycetota bacterium | reverse complement strand
CGGGCTGGACGACGCCGACGTGGCCACCCAGGCGGTGCAGATCGGGGTGCAGGACTACTTGATCAAGGGGCAGGTGGACGCCAGTCTCCTGGAACGCGCCATCCGCTATGCCCTGGAGCGCAAGAAAGCGGAACGCCAACTGCAGGCGGCCGAATGGCGCTACCGCACGATCTTCGAGAACTCCGCCGTGGCCATCATGATGGCCGACGAGCAGCAGAGGCTCGTGTCCTGGAACCAGTTCACCGAGCAACTGCTGGGGTGCTGCCCCGAGCAGTTGCGCGGCCGCAAGGTCGAGTCCCTGTATCCGCCGCAGGAATGGGAGCGGATTCGGGAGGTGAGCCTGCGGCGCAAGGGTATGGAGCACCATCTCGAGACCAGGATGATCCGCGGGGATGGGACGGTCATCGACGTGGACATCTCGCTCAGCGTCGTCCGCGATTCCGAGGGCCAGGTCACCGGCTCCATCGGCGTCGTGCAGGACACGACCGAGCGCCGGCGGGCGGAGGCGTCGCTCCGGGAGAGTGAGACGCGGCTGCAGACCATCGTGGAGAATCTGACCGAAGGGCTGGTGGTCGCGGATCTCGACGGACGCCTGCTGCAGTGGAACCGTGCCGCCCTGGAAATGCACGGCTTCACGCGCCTGGAAGAAGGCCGCCGTCTGCTGACCGAGCTGGCCGACACGTTCGAGCTGTCCACGCTGGATGGCGTCGTGCTGCCGGTGGAACGGTGGCCCCTGGCGCGCATCCTGAAGGGCGAAGAACTGCGCGATTGGGAAGTGCGGGTGCGGCGCCTCCGGGGCGACTGGCAGCGGGTGTTCAGCTATGGCGGCACCCTGGTCCGCGCGGAGCAGGGGCAACCCCTGCTGGCGGTGGTCACCGTCATTGACATTACCGCGCGCAAGCAGGCGGAGGAGGCACTGCTGGTGAAGGATTGGGCCATCGACAGCGCCACCAGTGGCATCGCGTTCACCGATCTGCAAGGCCGGATCACGTTTGCGAACCCGTCCTGTCTGAAAATGTGGGGCTTCACCCAGGAGCCCGAGGTCCTGCATCGGCCGTTGCAGGTGTTCCTGCGCTCTGAGCAGGAGGCCCTGGCCGCCTTTCATGCCACCCTGGCGGCAGGCGCCTGGTGCGGCGAATTGACGGCGCGGCGCAGGGACGGCTCCGAGTTCATCGTGCAGGTGTCGGCGGGGCTGGTCAAGGACCAGCAGGGCCGGCCGATCTGCCTGATGGCCTCTCTCTCCGATGTCACGGAGAGCCGGCGCATCCACGAAATTCTCGACCGCAAACAGCGGGACCTGGAGGCGATCTTCGACGCGGCCCCGGTGGGCATGCTGCTGGTGAGCGCGCAGATGAAGGTCGTGCGCGCGAACGATGCCATTCGGCGGCTCTCCGGGAAGGAATACCCCGAAATGATCAATCAGGACCCCTGCGCGGTATTGGGCTGCCTGCGGCGTGTGCACGCCGCCCCAGGCGATGCCGCGGTCGGTCCGTGCGCGGGTTGTCCCTTGCGCCGAATGATGGAAGCGGCCCTGGCGTCGGGCACGCCGGTTCACGGCGTGGAGGTCCAGCCGACCCTGAACGAGGAGGGCGAGGCCCTGCAGCCGTGGCTGTCCGTCAGCGTCGAACCGGTCCATGTGGACGGCGCCCGGCATGTGGTGGTCGCCCTGAACGATGTGACCGACCGCAAACGAGCGGACCAGGAGCTGAAGGACACGATGGAAATGAAGTCCCAGTTCATTTCCACCGTCTCCCATGAGCTGCGCACCCCGATGACGGCGATGAAAGAGGCGGTGACCATCGTCCGGGAGGAAATCGCCGGCAAGCTCAACCCGGATCAGAAACGCTTTCTGGACATCGCCGCGCGGAACCTCGACCGGCTGGCGCGGTTGATCGATGAGGTCCTCGACTTCCAGAAGCTCCAGGCCGGCAAGGTGGAATTCCATCTGCAAGCGCACAAGGTCGCCGTGCTGGTGGAGGAGGCGTACGCGACCATGCAACCGCACGCCGCCAAGAGCCAGGTGGATCTGTCTGTCGATCTGGAGCCCCATCTGCCGCCGGTGGTTTGTGACAGCGACCGGATCATGCAGGTCCTGACGAATCTGCTCAGCAACGCCATCAAGTTCACGCCGGCGGGCGGCCGGGTCCGGCTCTCGGCACACCGCCGCCAGGACCAACTGGCGATCCAGGTCAGCGATACCGGCTTGGGCATTCCCCGCGACGACCTGCCCAAGCTGTTCAACCGGTTCTTTCGGGTCCACCGTCCCGGCAAGGAGATCAAAGGAACCGGCCTGGGCCTGGCCATTGTCAGCCGGATCGTCGCCGGACACGGCGGCCGTATCGAGGTGGAAAGCGAAATGGACCGGGGCACGACGTTCACCGTCCTGCTGCCCTGGGCCGGGCCGCCCACCGGCGCCGAAGCGCTCGACCCGGCCGACCACCGTCTCGAAAACCTGCGCGCCGGCGCGTGACGACGCACCTGCCACGGCGCCGAAAAGGAAAAGGGGACATTCTGCTTTTCCCCTCTTGGAGATGAAAAAGTAGAATGTCCCCTTTTCCGGCGGTGATCTGGGCCGTGCCGGGACGCCCGCGCAGAAACGGTGATACACCCCTGCGACAACTTTCGCTTGATGTCCCGGCGGTTTTCCGCTACCATCGGGCAACTTCCTGGGCGTGAGCGCAGTGGAGGCGTTGGGTTGGCTCCAGGCCGCGCGGTCCATAAGGCGGGTTATCGCGCCGGCTTGGTCGATATCGGTGTGGGAAGCAAGATGGGCGATCTGGGCGATAATCGCCACCTGTCGGCGGACGAGGCGGCCCTAGGGCGCCGGCGCGTGGCCGAGTTGGAGCAGGAAAACGAGCGCTTGCGCGAGCAGTTGCAGGCCGCCGGCTGGCAGCGCCATCAGGACATCATCGAAAACCTGAACGATATCGTGGTGACAACGGATCGCGAGGGAACGGTGCTGTCCATCAACCAGGCCGTCGGGAGGATCATGGGATTCCGTCCGCAGGAGGTTATCGGCACGCATTACAGCCGCTGGCTGCCGCAGAGGGAACTGGAGAAGCTGGAGATGATCCGCGTTGACACGCTCAAGGGCCAACGACGCACCCATCCGATCGTCGCCCGCGACCGCGCGGGAAACGAGCGTCACCTGGAGATCAGCGCGAGTCCGCTGGTTGTGGACGGCCGGATCGAGGGCGCCCAGGGCGTGATCCGAGATGTCACGGCACGCCATGACGCGGAGCGACGGGTCTGCGCTGGTGAGGAGATGCTACGGGGCCTTTTCAATGCCGTCACCGAGTCGATCATGCTGGTCGAGATCGATGGCACGATTCGAACGATCAACGAGACGGCCGCGCGGCGCCTCGGCCACACCGTCGCGGAGATGATCGGCGATAAGCTGACCGACGTCAGACCGAGCCTGATGCCGCGTGACGTGGCCGAGCGGCGCGAGGCGGTGATCCGCCAGGTCGCTGAGACCGGGCAGGCGGCGCATTTCCAGGACCAGAGAGCAGGCATCCACTTCGACGTGAGCATGTATCCCGTCTTCGACGCCGAGGGCAAAGCGACCACCGTGGCCATCTTCGCCAAGGATATCACTGAGCAGAAGAAGG
>VGYL01000814.1 GCA_016872975.1 Planctomycetota bacterium | reverse complement strand
GCCGCCCCCGGTGTCTTTGGTTACATTGTCGTCAAGATCGTGAATGTTGAATCCCGCCGCGAGCGACGCGTGCCGATCCCCTCGTGGGGGGGAGGCTTAGCCTAGTCCCCGGACGGCAAGTTCATCGCCTATCGCGACGAGGACGACAACCTGTGCCTGATTGCCCCGGAAGGCGGCCCGGTACGAGTCGTCGCCCAGGGTAAGAGCATGCAGTGGTCGCAAGACTCCCGGCATCTGTTCTATCGAAGGTGGCTGGGGAGCCGGGAGCTGTACTCCCTGGATATCCGCGATCCGAATCGGACGCCCGTCGAGGTAATGCGTTCGCCGGGTTCGTTTCTTCCCTGCGAGGAGCGGGGCTGGATGGCTCTTGGGGCGTCGATGGGCATAAGCCTCGTGGACATGGCATCCGGCTCGACCCTATACCGCTGCCTTTCGCCCTGGCCTCTATCCGCGTGGTTCCTGCACCGGTCGCCGGGTGGAGGGGAGTTGTTCTTTGCCTCCTGGTGGTCCTACCGTCAGGTCGGTCCGATCATTCTTGACACCCAGACGAAGGAACTCTACCAGGTGCTCGACTATCCGGCAGACCAGATTCTCTGGTCGCCCGACGGGTCCAAGATCGCCATGGCCGCCAATCGGGCGATCTGGATCCTCGACGCGGACCCGAACCGCCCGATCAGTCAGCGGCTGGGGCACAAGATCCCCAACGGGGACCTGTTCGCGCACGAGCTGGCGAAGCTCAACCGCGCGATCGCCGCCGATCCTGAGTATCCCGAGAACTATCTCGAACGGGCAGTGGCCTACCTGTCCGCCGGCCGGTATCCGGAGGCGGAGTCGGATCTGCGCCAATTCGACGGCCTCGTGACCAAGGACGATCATCACATCGGCTATGAGCTCTTCTCGTGGCTGAAGGACTGCTATGCCAACGATCTGCATGACGCGGCCGCGCGGCTGGAACCGTATTCCGAGAAGTTCATGGAGCGGTTTCCCGCCGAGGTACCGTCCTTCCGGCCTCTGATCGAGCAGATGATCGTGCAACACGAAGGAGAAGGTAGGGTAGCGCAGGCGGCGCGGTGGAAGGCCAGACTGCAAGCGTGGGAGGTACGCGGCCAGTGACCGGCTGTCTCGGAGGATGGACATGAGCACCAGGGGCCCCCCATAGTCGCACGGGCTTCGGCGAAAAGCGCCAACCATGCGGAGGTTTGAGAACGGAGTTCGCTTCCTGTCGCGCGGATGGTCTGCGCGCAGGGGGAACCGCCCCGCAATCTGATTTGGAGGACTAGGAACATGAGATGTGAGAAGGCCCCGCCGTTCTGGTAGCGGCTGCGCTGCAGCGTGACGATCCAGGGATACTGAAGAGAGTCTTTGGGGGGAAGGAGAAGAGGACATGAATACGATGGCAAAATACCTGATCATCTCTGTCGCGGCGGTATTGGCCTGCGGCCTGCCGGCCGCCGGCCAGACGCCGGCGGACCCGCTGGCGATTCACAGTGCCCAGCTCGCCGCCATGAATGCCCACGACCTCGACAAGATGATGTCGTACTGGGCTGAAGACGGCATGTACGACCTGGTCTCTCAGCCGCCGCCGGTGCCCAAGGCGTACGTGCGGGCCGGTTTCCAGCAGCGGTTCGCCGCCTATCCGGACTTCCGGATGGAGATGGTCCGCGTGCTGGCGACCGACAAGGTGGTCGTGGAGGAAGGCCTGACCAAGTACACGGACACCAAGACCGGCGTCAAGATCACCATCCCGCACGTCTCGATCTATGATATTGCCGACGGCAAGATCAAGAAAGTCACCAGCTACAATGACCGGTTGGGTCCGATGGTCCTGCGGGGTCAGGCGCCGGCGCCGGTGATCCCACCGTTGATCCCTTCCGTCGCTCTGCCCGCCCCGGAGCCGACCGGTCTGTCCCCGCTGGCGGCCAATGCCGAGCTGGTGAAGCGGTGGAACGGCCATGAGGTCGCCGGGATTGCCAAAATGACCCAAAAGGACGCCACCATCTTCGCCGGCCCGCTGGGGAGAGCTCTCAGTCGGGCCGAAATGGCCGCCTTGAATGAGATGTATTTCCAGGGCTTCTCGCAGGCCACCATCAAACCGGTGCGCACCGTGGACCTGGGCGGGGGCTGGATCCTGATGGAATACACGGCGATGAGCCCGCACGATGGCCTCTTCCTGGGCGCCGCCCCGTTGGGATACCTGGTGGAGATTCGTGTAGCCTGGTTGGCCCACTTCGATACGACCGGCCTGCTGACGCAGCAGTCCTTCTATTACGACAACGTGACCATGACCACCCAGATGACAACCGCGCCCTTCCCGCCGGAGGGCATCTGGATCACGGCGGTCCCGACCCCTATGGGCAACTACCTCTCGAAAACCCTCTATACCGCCCAAGACCCCGGCAAGACCAAATTGAGCGGAACGCTGGAGTGGATCAATTGCCTGCCGCTGTTCAAGGAGCTCTACCCGGACGCCGATCCGTCGTTGGACTACAGCGTCGGCGGGCAGGCCGTCATGGTGGGACGCAACAAATACGATGCGACGTACCTGGGGTACAGCAGGAAGATCAATGCCAAGACGGGCGCCGTGGAGATCGTCGGCATCTGGACCCTCAGTGCCCATTTCGAGTTCGTGGCGTTGGATCGCATTGAGGGCTACGGTCCCGCATCCTACTACCTGGCGGCCCAGGACGCCGACCAGGACGGCTTCCCCGACGCCGGGCAGAAGCCGGTCGTGTGTCTGCCGTGGAGTTGGACCTGCAAGCGTCTGACGGCGTTGCCCGGCTGCACCCCGACACCCTAAACACGTAGGCGATGGCCGGTGGCCACACACTTTGGACTGCGTAGCGCGGAGGGCCGTCACCCAGTTGCGGCCCTCCGCCAGTCCCGTGCGGACCACCACCTGGCACCATAGCCAAAGAGATGATGGGAGGCGAACGTGTCGGATGCTGCACACCATTGCCAGGTCTTGGCATCAGAGGAAACCGCGGGGGCTGACCGGACAGCCGCGCCACTGCTGCCGGAGACCTTCGGCACCAACGTGGTTGGGGATTGGGCGGTGTCCTCTGGCCTGCTTGCCGGTGACACCGGGCGTCTGGTGGTCCTCGATACCGGCGGGGATGGACCCAACACCCTGCGTCTGCTTTCGCAAGTCAGGCAGACGCGTCCCGGAATTGCCGTGCTTGTTCTGATCGAGAAAGGAGACGTCGCGACCGCCGTCGCGGCCATGAAGGCCGGCGCGACGGATTGCCTGGAGAAGCCCATCACGAGGGAAGCCCTGTTGGCGAGCGCTGCCCACGTTGAGAGCCGGACCGATCCTGCTGCCAACCAGCCGACCGCGTGCTTGACGACAAGGGAGCACATCGTGTTGCAGCACCTTCTGGAAGGGCGCACGAATCGGTACATCGCGACGGTCCTTTGTCGTTCCCCGCGGACCATCGAAGTTCATCGGCGGAGTATCATGCGCAAGCTGCACGCCTCCAACCGAGCCAGCCTCGTGCGACAGGCCCATCGGGCCGGCCTCGTAGATCCCGCCCAAGCTCCGCAAACGCATTGCCAGGCACCGCCGGTGGCTGCCTCTTGATCGAACCCAACGTGGCCCGGTCTGTGACCATGGTTTC
>VGYL01000813.1 GCA_016872975.1 Planctomycetota bacterium | reverse complement strand
TGGCTTACGCCCCGGATCTTGTGACTCACCTGGTTTCTCCGTCGTGCTTTACTTCGACTTGAGGTGGGCCTGCCTGGATCACCCCTTCGACATACGCGACCAACTCGTCCAGCAACCGGTTGGCGTAGTCCAGCGTCTCTTGGCTCTCGGCGAGTTTCCCGGCCGCCTTTGCTTTCATCGCCGCATCGTGTGTCCTGGCCACCTGGCGATAGCGATCGCGGATGTGCTCCTGCAGTTGAAGCGGCAGAACCGGAACCGGCAGGGATTTCACCTCGACGAAGCTGATTTTAGTCATCCTCGAAACGCCGTGCGAGATTCGTAGCGAGTACGCCTGGCCCAGCTTGCTCATCAGGAAGGAAGCGATGTACTCGGGCAAGACCCCGTCGACCCGAATTACGTCGATGTCTTGACTGACGTTCATCTCGTCATGCAGTTCGGTGATGCAAACACAGCGTCCCAGCGAGCCGATGCCGCTGTTGGCGTACAGGATGTCACCTACCGCGACACGGCTCCTGACAGGGTCGTTGTAGCTACCTTCCGCGATTCTGGCGGGCTTCGCTAGGACGTCGATGCCCGTGCGGACCAGATTTCTAACCTGGACGTACCAAACAGTGCCGTTTAGGTCGTAGACACGCTGCCCCACTTGTCCATACGTAATGGACCCAATGAAATCGCCAAGCCGTTTGACAGGCCAGCCCGTCTCGAAGATGGCCACATCCAGTTCATCATACTTGGGATCCCAGAAGGCTGGGTCCATCCTCTGTTTGATCTTTTCGACAGGCTTCCAGGCGTACGTAACGGTCATTTCTGACTCCTGTTGCGTCCATGTTGTTGCGGTTGGCTCGTAGTGGAGGTTCTGCTAGACGTATTGAGTCACTCTCTCTGCAAGTCTTTCCCTGAGCGCCGCCCATGTGTCAAGAGGGATCAGTCCGCCTCGACCCCAGCCGCGGAAACGGATCCGAAAAGCAGCCCATTGTTCAACCGCGGCATCCTCTTCCATCTCGCGGTAGGTCAGTGGCGGGTGGACCACAAGCCACTGACCGGCGACTACATGGTAGCCGGGCTTCCCTGCGTCGGCCCGCTCCACGGCAGTAATTCGTTGAACGGTGCCGAAACCTGCACCAGGTGTGCTGGAGGGAAATTTGTAGACGAGCAGTGGATCACCGATCTGGGGCTCGATCTCACCCCCTATCCAACGGCGATAACTTTCCACTTCCCACGTCTCCGGCGGATGTTCCTGCCAGGCCTCTGCCGAGTGTGCCACATAGAAGGCCCTGGGTGCCTGTGCTAGAACCTGGAGCGGATCGGTGTGCTCTCTAGCTTCCACTGCGCTTCCAGGGCCGGCGCGGAATCGTTGTATGAGTGCATCGAGTTCGTTGGCGTCACCCTGTCGCAGCGTTTCTGAAACGGAAGCCAGGAAAACCGGCTCCTGCTGAGGCCGGCCTGGCGTCCGCTTCTTGCGCATCATGATGATGCTAGTCTTAGCGTCATTGTCGAATATACGACGGGGCAGCCCCACAACGGCCAGTACGTCGGTCTGCGCCACGATCAGATCGCGCACATCCTGCGCGCCTTCGTTAGACAGCAACCCTTCAGGCAAGACGAGGATGATGCACCCTCCAGGGCGAGTTGCCTGGATGAACTTTTCCACGAAGAGCGCCTCGATTGGCTGGCTGACTACCGTCTCCACATGGTCGAAGACCCGGACGAGGATCGGCGTCTCATCTGGAAAATCGAGAGGGAGTTGCCCTGCCTCCAATCGGCTCTCTTCAACTGAGGTCAGCGGCCTACGCCCGATCTCGAATAGCTTCAGGACCTCGGGATCACTCACCAAGTCACGAGCCCGGTTGAACGGTGGGTTTCCGATGGTCAAGTCCACCCCGCCTGAATCCATCCCAGCAGCTTTTGGGTCGAAGGTGAGTCCGTCCCCAACCATGAGGTGACAACCTTCCAGCAGTTTGTCCTGGTGCCAGGCTTCCTTGATGTGCGGATCAAGGTCCACACCCCAGACCTGATCGGGCGCAGTGAGCTCTTGCTCCAATACCGTGCGCAGCAGAATCCCTTCGCCGCAGGCAACGTCCAGCACAAGGGGGGCCAATGGCAAGTAGGGGCGCACCCACTCCACCATAGCGCGGGCGACGGGCGGAGGGGTGAAATACTGCTGGTAGTGCTTTTGGCGATTCATAGTTCTCCGCGCCCAGTGATCAGGCGCAGGATTTCGGGTAGATCCTGGTCTGGATCATCCACTGCTGCAAGAAAGACAGGCTCCTCTTGGGAATCTCCAGGAGATGTCTTCTTGCGCAGGAGAAGGATGTTGGACTTAGCGTCGTTGCGGAAGAAACGACGAGGCAACCCGATAATCGCTTCTATCAGCGCATGTTCAACCAGATAATCGCGCACGCGCTGCCCGATAGCGTTGCTCAGGATTCCATCGGGAACCAGGATGATCACACGAGCGCCAGGCTTGGCCAAGCGCAAGAACGCCTCGACGAAAAGCACCTCACTGGACTGCTGGCTGAGCGGTTTTCCCGTTTCATCTCGTCCCAACTCGAACTGCCCAAGAATGGCCGGATCGGTGATCTTCTCCCCGAAGGATGGGTTACCGGCCACAATGTCGAAATCTGCAAACCCTTCCGGCAGGCGAGCCAGATCGAGTGCATCCATCAGGTGTAGCCGCGATTGGCTAAAGCCGTGCAACTCCAAGTTCATCCTGCCGGACCAGGCAGCCACTGCGTCGTGATCTGATCCGTACAGCGTCTGATCAACCACCTCAGAGTCTTCCGGGCTAATGGAGGTGCCCGAAAGGGCTTGGTGCTCTTGGATTACTCGCATCATCGCCAACAGGAAACCGCCCGAACCATGGCACATGTCCAACATACGTTCACCCCTCTGTGGTCGAGCCCACTTGGCGGCAAATGATGGGACAGCGCGCGGTGTAAAGAAGCGATTGCGGCCAGGGTCATCAAAGATCTCGCTCATCACCAGGTCGAAGATCGGGCCTCTCAGTTGGGGGATTGCCTGCGGGGAAGTTGCTTCTACGAGTGCCACGATCTTGTTCTGCAAAGTGTCCGAGACGGTGAAGTCAGGATAGTGCTGAAGAAAGTCCGACCTTGTGGTCGCGCTCATCTGGAGGATTGCTTGCCTGAACAGATCCTTTGTCTGCGGCTGCTCAACCGGACTCCGTGGCAAGGACAAAACCAGGTCAGGCCAGGGATCCTTCTCGATCTGCACCGCCCACTTGCCAGCCGCCTTGATGAACCGTCTATCCAGGCGCAGCATCGCCTCGATGGTCGGAGTAGGAATTCGAGCGCGCGCAGCCTCTTGTCCAATCACATCTGGGCTTGGGCCGTCGCCCTGCACAAGTCGATCATGGACTGCGTCGATGCACCTGGAGAGGTCGTCTTCCTGGTCTGCCGGAGAAGACATCAGACCGCCTTCGCTCTGATACCAAGCCCACGATCCGTCTTGTTCTCGGACCGTGCATAGCCACGGAATTCATTGTTTCCTGGCACCCAATTTTACCACAACTCTGTTGTCAGACAAAACCGACAAGCGAGACCGTCACGAGTTTGGGACATGCTCTTGCGGGATAGGCCAGACGATGCTCAGACCGGCACAGATGGTGGTC
>VGYL01000812.1 GCA_016872975.1 Planctomycetota bacterium | reverse complement strand
CGACAAACGTGGCGAATAGACCGACGCGCAACCTATGCTGTTTCATCCCATTGCGGAGGTGGAAGATCGCTTTCTCCTCTTGTGACATCGTCCGCAGGTCCGCGGGAAGCCGGGGCATCCGGGGGGCGAGAGCACAAACACCGACGCCAGCGATCAGGAGCAGCGTGGCCATTGCGGCCCCACCCACGAACTCCTCTCCATGCCCGCGCATCGAAATGAATACGCCGGCCAACATGAGAATCCCGATCGCCGCCAGAAGACCACCAAGACTGAAGATCGCTATTCTCAGAATCTCTTTCATAGAACCGCCCGCGGCAACTGAGAGCCCATGCTGTGGGCATCATCCCATCAGGACCTTCGCTGCCGGCATTGTGGCCGTCAGAACCCGGAAAGACAAGTGAAAACCGTGGCTCTAGGTGGCTTCGGAGGGGCGGACGGCGAGGTCGAGTTGTTGGCCCAGGCGCAGAATCGTGACCTTGACCGGTTGGCCGGCGGGCCATTCGGTCAGGAAGCGGTAGATGTCGTCCATCGTGGCCACGTCGCGATCGTTCATCCGGATCAAAAGGTCGCCGGCTTGCAGGCCGGCCTGGTGGGCGGGGCCGCCCGGGGCCACTTCGAGCAGGACGACCGCCTGCTCGGTGGACAGGTTCAGGGCCCGGACGGTGCGGCGGCTCAGCGGACGGGGCACGCCCGCGATGCCCAGGAAGCTGCGAACGACCCGGCCTTTGGTCATCAGGCGCGACAGGACCCAACCGGCGGTGCTCGAGGGGATCGCGAAGCCGATGCCCTGGGCGGCGGCGATGATCGCGGTGTTGATGCCGACCACTTGGCCGCGGGTGTTGACGAGCGGGCCGCCGGAGTTGCCGGGGTTGAGCGGGGGCGGTGTGCTGGATGATGTTCTCGATCAGCCGGCCGCTGATGCTGCGGATCGCCCGGCCCAGCGAGCTGACGACGCCGGTCGAGACGGTGGACTGCAGGCCCAGCGGATTGCCCACCGCGATCACCAGTTGGCCCACCTTGAGAGCATTCGAGTCGCCGATCTCCATGTACGGCAGCCCTGAAGCCAGGACCTTCAGGGCCGCCAGGTCCGTCGGCGGGTCCTCGCCGACAATCTCGGCGGAGCGTACGGAGCCGTCCGTAAAGTGCACGCGGACCTCTTTGGCGTTGTGGACGACGTGGCTATTAGTGAGGATGTAGCCGTCGGGGGCGATCACGGCCCCGGAGCCACTGCCCTGCCGCTCGAAGGCGCGGCCGTCGTCGCGGAGCGTCAGCCGGCTGGCGATGCTGACCACCGCCGGCGCCACCGACTCCACGACGTGGATGATGGCCTGCGAGAACGCCTCCAGGACCTCGACCTCCGCGGCGTACTCGTCGTGGATCGTGCAGTAGACCGGTGGTTCCTCCGGGAATCCCTTGTCCGTGTTGTGTGCCTCTTCCATGAGTGTCCCTCTCTCGGATTTGGGAGAATCAAATCCCAAATCGCCGCCCCGGGGGTGGAAATCCCAAATTCCAAATCTCCAGCAAATTCCAAGCACCAAATTCCAAATCCCAAACAAATCCAAAATCCCAAATTCCAAGGCTCAAAACGCTGGCACTCCGGGGCACCAGCCTTGCCTGCCGGCAGCCGTTTTGGATTTTGGATTTTCTTCCCTTTTGAATTTGTTTGAGATTTGGTGCTTGGAATTTGGGATTTCCGCCTCTTGGCGGCTTCGAATCTCGAGTTTTCCCTCCCAAGGTTGAGATTGCTTCGTCGCTGCGCTCCTCGCAATGACATAAACGCCACAATCAGCTCTCGTTGAGCATCTTCTTCGTACGCAGAATATGGTGGTAGTGTTGGGCGAAGCGGTGGGCTTCGTCGCGGACGTACTGCAGGAGCTTGCGGACGGGGGAGTGGGCGCCGAGCTTCAGCGGCTGGGTGTTGCCCTGGAGGTAGATGTCCTCCTCGCGCTTGGCGATGGAGGCCATTTTCGTGTGCGGCATCTCCACCGGCTCGTTCGCGGCGACCGCGTCGGCGATCATCGCCTGGAGGGCGGCTTCGGCGGCGTGCAGGTGGCCCAGGCCGCCGTCGATGAGGATCAGGTCGGGCCAGAGCTCCTCGCCGCGGAGGGCGTATTTGTAGCGCCGCCGCACGACCTCGGCGATCATCGCATAGTCGTCGATCCCCTTGACGGTCTTGATCTTGAACCGCCGGTAGCCGTTCTTGAAGGGCCGGCCGTCGATGAACTTGACCAGCGAGCCCACCGCCTCGGCCCCGCTGATATTGGCGATATCGATCCCCTCGATGATGCGGACCTGGTTGGGCATTTGCAGGATATCCCGCAGCTTGACCAGGGCCTCGGTCGGATCGGACGCGAACGCCTCCGGCTGGACGTGCTCGTTCACCGTGCCCCGCTGGTCCAGGCTCTCGATCAGCCGGATGCGGTCGCGGAGCATCCCGGCCTCCTCGTACTGGAGGTTCTTCGCGGCTTCTTCCATCTGCTGCTGCAATTCGCGCAGGATCGTCGCGCGTTTCGACCGCAGGAAGCGGACGAAATCCTTGATGATCTTGCGGTACTCGTCCTTTTCGATCCGGGCCCCGCACGGGGCGGTGCACTGGTGGATATTGTGCAGCAGGCAGGGCCGGAAGAACCGCCGCTTCGGGTCGTCCTCCTGGATATCGAGGGTGCAGGTGCGAAATTTGAAGATCTTCTGCAGCTCGACGAGGACCCCGCGCAGGTCGCTGACGTTGGTGAACGGGCCGAACAGGAGGGTGCCCTTCGCGTGCGGCTTGCGGGTGATGTAGACCCCCGGGAAATCCTCGCGAATCGTGATCTCCAGGTAAGGAAAGGTCTTGTCGTCCATCAGGTCCATGTTGTAGAGCGGACGGACATCCTTGATCAGCCGGGCCTCCTTGAGCATCGCATCGACTTCGCTCTCGGTTTCGAGGTAATCGACGTGATCGACCCGGTTGATCATCTCGACGATGTGCGGCCCGCGCGAGGCCTCCAGGTCGCTGCTGGGCTGAAAGTAGCTGCCCGCCCGGGAGCGGAGGTTCTTCGCCTTGCCGATGTACAGGACGACATCGTCGGCGTCCTTCATGAAGTACACGCCGGGCCCGGCCGGGAACACCTTGATCTGCTCCCGAATCCGCTCCAGCCTGTTGTTGCCGTTGTCGCTCACGCTCTGACCCACGAACCGGTGGCCGATCCACATCTGGCTGCGGGCCGAATCGGCCATCCGGAACCCGCCGTCGCCAAAGAACACGAATATGATATCGTCAAATGTCGGTGAACTCATTCCCAATGCGGACCGAATCGTTATCCCTGACCCGCCGTCCGCACCCGCTACTACGCCCAAGTCCGCAAAAAGGATCGAATTCACACCCGCTAATATGCTCCTCACGCCGCGCCACAGCTCCCCATCGACTGAATCAGGCAAGACCGCGAGGGTCAGCGGATCAAGGACTGTCGGATGGCGTTTATCGCTTTGCGGGTACCGACGGGGAGCTTGGGCAAGATAGTAATACGACAGCGCGACTTGCTCAGAGCTCACGCGGTATACAAGACTTGAGTCTGCAAATATCGATTCCCAGCTTCTTGAGTCGTCGCAGGGTGGTTTTCCAGTGGGACAGACGTGCCTGTCGATTTCTG
>VGYL01000811.1 GCA_016872975.1 Planctomycetota bacterium | reverse complement strand
GAGCAGGTCTCCATCTGAAGGCGCGTTAGGAAGTGATTGACGATGGGCAAGGCGCCGAGAAATTTGGAGTCGAGGTCGAAAGCTTCGTTTAATGATAGGGAATTGCTTTGGAGGGGGTGGGTGAGGAGGGCGCACATGGAATGAATGATAGGGAATTGCTTTGGAGGGGGTGGGTGAGGAGGGCGCACATGGCCTGGGAACATCCCTGAAACCCACATTCCGCACATTCATCGGAGGGGTCTGAGGAATTTCCGCCCGGGCACCGACGGTATTTGTCAGGCGTATGCGGCCGGATCCACCTCCAGAAGTTCGAGCAGTTCCCGCTGTAGTGGGGTCAGCTCGATGGGAAAGGTAACGATCTCCTCTCCGCGCTCGAATTCATACCAGCAGACCCCGCTGAACATCTCCAGGAGGCGTGCAGTGGTCGGGGTTTTGGAGGGTCTTCCTTCAGGTAGGATCGGAAGGCTCTCCAACCGCTCGCGTGCCATTCCCCTGCGCAAGGCACGCTCGATCAGAGCATCGAGCATCATGGCCAGGAAGGCAGCGTGCACCAGGCCTGCCGCGCGGCGGGGTTTCTTGAGGTAAACCGGCGCCACCTCCAACTCGCTCTTCAGCAGCGAGTGCCGCTTCTCGACGTAGGGCTGGTATTTGTAGATGAGCAGCAACTCTTTCTTGGAGACGCGCCGGGGCAGAAGATTGGTCACAAGGGGAAAAACCCCATCGGTTCTGGATTCAGCCCTGATCGCTTCTTTGTTGCGTTGATACTCGAGTCGGAAAATACGGGTGCGGATTTCCCGTTTTGGGTCGTTCTTGCCGGGCCGGCCGCGGCGCAGGCGGCGGATCTCGATGCGGGTCTCGCTTCGCACCTTGAGTCCGAAGAAGGACTTGCAGTCAAGCTTGCGGATGATGGCTTTCGCCGCCTGCACAATGGAGGATCGGCTTCGCAGCGCCCGGGTGTTGGCTCTTGCGGCCAGGTCGAACAACTCCGCCTCGGCGCGGCGCAACGATGCCTCTCGGGCCGCGGCGTCGTGGTCGGCTTTCTGCGAGCTGCGGCACCAGACGAGCCGATATGCTTCCGCTGTCTTCTCCGGGCCGACATTGGTGGTGGAGTAGACGTCGGGCGGTTCGTATCTCCGGCGTTTGTTCTCCAGGACCAGGAAGCGGCGCCAGCGAGCGCGTAAGCCCTCACGCAACCGGCGGCGGAAGTTCTGATCTTCAGCGCGCGTCCGGGGCAGGACCGACACGAACTTCCCGCCATAGCTGTTGATGTGATCGAGGTTTTTGCGTGTGGCCAGCTTGCAGTCGGCCACGTAGATGAAGTCGTCGCGTCCGAGAAGCTGCCGGAGGTAATCGACGTTGCTGCGATGGATGGTGTCGTCGGTGCGGTTTCCACTATGCACCGCATGGGAAAGAGGGACGGCGCCGTCGGATGAGACGTTGAGGCCGAAGACCAGCTGTTTGAGATCCGGCCGATGATCCTTATTGATGCCGTGCGTGATCCGCGGCTCGGCGATGGAGGCGACATACCGTCCGTGGAAAGTGACGGTCGTGGTGTCGTGATGGATGCGTCTGGTATCGATCTCGAACTGCTTGATGGCATGCAAGGCCATGCGGAAGAAGAGGCTGCGAGCCGAGACGGAAACGAGCGCATCCAGCATGCGCGCCACCCGGTCGTCGTTGATCGAGTCCTTCTCCTGGCGATTCAGGCCGAGGGCGGCGGCGCTGAAAGGAGCCGTCCACTCCGCGATGCGGTACAGCGGCGAAGGGGACAGCAGGATGTTCTGCACCAGCACGGCCAGGGTCTGAGCATGATGAGGAGTCTCTCGACCGGTGCCGAGGCACGAGCCGACGATGCGTTCAAAAGCCATGCGGTCCAGGAAGTGACGGAGGATGGGCAGCGGTCCGACGTGGTGAACCCGGTGTTCGGCGGTGCCCCGTCGTGTGCGGACTTGGCGGCTCTGTCCGTCGAGCTTGGAGTACATGCCTCAGATCTCCTCCGCATCGGTGGTCTTCGGGGCCGGCGGCTGAGACCGGCAAAGCCTCCTGCGCACATCCCGACAGAGGGGAAAGACGTAGATCTCCTTGACCGCCCGGCCCTGGGCCTCGTTGGCTCGGTCCATGCGGCCGCGCCCCTGGGTCTGGCCCAGTCGGATCCAGTTGGCGGCGCGATACGACGTGCCACGAAAGCGGGCGGGATCGACCAGAGTCTCCAGCAACAGCGGCCGGTAACCGTATGATCGCTCCCAGTCCTGGGAAAGCTGTCGTGAAGCAAGGGAGAGAATCTTACTCGCCAGACCGCGAACGGAAACCCAGGGCAGAACCAGGAAGCGGGAATTGGAGACGATGTACTGGAGGTTGCGTTTGCGTTGTTCGTCATCCCAGCCGATCCAGGCATCCCGCGGAGCCATCTTCCAGGCGGGGCTGGAGAAAAGCAGGCAGGCCAAATACTCTCCCGGCTTTCGTTCGGACTGAACCAGATAGCGCAGATTGGCTCCGAACGGGACGCGAAAGCGCAAATAGTGATAGCGCTCGATGAACTGGTTCCAGAGCGTGCTGAGTTCGATGCTGTCGACCCTTTGTAGGCAGAGCGGCGTGTAATCCCCGGCCGAGCCGGCCAGTGGGGGTCTGGGATCGCTCTCGTGATGGACGACGATAGTGCGAGGGCGCGATGGTGCGGTTTTGCGCACGACCGGGAGTGAAACCAATTCTTCGGCCTGCAAGCGCTCCAGAACGGCGCGGCATTCCTTGTACTTCAGCCTCCCGTTCGGGCGTTTCCAGTCCAGCAGCTCGCAAACGGTGTTTGCCAGCTCCATGAGCGACAGGGCTGGGAAGTTCCGCGCGATCTCCTGGATCAGACACAAGTCGGAGGAGGTAAAACGGCGTCCAAAGAACTCGCGGTCGTTGCCGGGTGAGACATGCACGATTACGTCCCTCCTTGTCTACAGTAGCGGCAAGGGGGGATCGTGTCCAGAAAAAAATGATGGTTTTCACAAAAACCTGCAATCCCCGATTCCGCAAGGGCTCAGGGTTGAATGACCAGGGGCTGCGATTCGAGCGAAAGGTCCGCGATCTGAAAGTCGGCGCTATACTGGAGCCGTGCGAGGGGAGCGGTGCGTGTTGCACTGCGAGGGAGCAGGTGTGCGGAAAAGAACGAGAAGGAACATTGGCCGGCGGCAGCTGATGGGTTTGAGCCACTTGTTTTTAAAAAAGCGCGGCCGCAGTGGCGCAAACCTCGGAACAGGCGGACGGCGCAGGATGCCGTAATCGCTGTAATAGCAACCGGTTAGAAGTACCAGAAATTCCTCAGACCCCTCCGATGAATGTGCGGAATGTAGGATGAACAAGGCTAAATCCAACGGGCTTGGCAAGCTCAAGGCTCTTGCCGGCCTGCCCTTGATGTTCCTGCTCGCCGTCGCCTTCGGCGTGGCCGGGGATCCGGGCGTGGCTGTCCTCGACGAGGCAACCCTGACGCAGGCCGGCGATGCCGGTCAGGCACCGGTGCAGGATAAGCAGAAGGAGAAGGCACTGCAGAAAGCAAAGGCCAAACAGGACGGGGACGGCGAGAAGGTGGTGCTCAGCAAGGAAGAGCTGAAGCAGAAGCACAGCGAGATCGAGGCCAAGCTGGCAGACAGG
>VGYL01000810.1 GCA_016872975.1 Planctomycetota bacterium | reverse complement strand
GCTCGACGCCCGCGCGGTCCTGGCGTTCCAGGACTTGGTGCGGCAGGTCCCGGTCAGCGACCACGTCGCCCAATACGCGGCCCGGCTCTGCCGCGCGACCCGTCCCCAGACGGACGAGGCGCCGGAGCTGGTCCGCAAGTACGTCCGGTTCGGCAGCGGGCCGCGGGCCGGACAAGCGCTCATCCTGGCGGCCAAGGCCCACGTCGTGCTCCACGCGCGGTTCAACATCTCGTGCGACGATGTCCGCGCGTACGCCCTGCCGGTGCTGCGGCACCGGGTCATCCTCAACTTCGCCGCCGCCAGCGAGGGCCTCGACGCCGACGCCGTCATCCGCAAGCTTCTGGATACCGTCAGTGAAACGTAATGAGAAAGTATCATCCCGGATAGAACGGTCTGTCCACGAGACAGCGGCAGGAGATTGCTTCGTCGCTGCGCTCCTCGCAATGACATGTAAGACTGGCAATGGCATAAGGCCGCAATGACGCATAAGACCGCAATAGCATGAAATGGCAATGGCATAGAAATTGGCAATGACATTTGAGACTCACGATGACATATAAGGCTCTCGATGGCACATGGGCTCAATGACACAAACCGACGCTATATGTCATTGCGAGGAGCGCAGCGACGAAGCAATCTCCCATCACAGGAGTGAGCAGTGCGTGATTACTGGGTGTACATCATGACGAATGCCGTGAACAACGTCCTGTACACAGGCGTCACGAATGACCTGCGAAAGAGAGTAGGCCAGCACAAGCTGGGATTAGGCTCGGGGTTCACCGGCAAGTACAAGGTTCACAAGTTGGTCTTCTACGAACGGTTCGTCCGCATCACCGATGCGCTTGCCGCGGAGAAGAGGATCAAAGCCGGCTCGCGCGCCAGGAAGATCAAGCTGATTGAGGAGCGGAATCCCGAATGGAACGATTTGGCTGATGAATGACGTTGGGAGATTGCTTCGTCGCTGCGCTCCTCGCAATGACATACAGGGGTTGTATCTCGTTGTGGGCAAGGCGTGGTAGTGCGACGCTCGTCGCGCGGACATGGACGCGCACGGCATATCGTTGCGATGCAGCGCAACAACGCGGCGCTCGTTGTCATGACCGCACCGCATGTCATTGCGAGGAGCGCAGCGACGAAGCAATCTCCTGGCGTATCGTCACGGGACGTGCGAACGATGGTAATGCATGGGTATTGATCGCAGATGTCTGAATCCCAAGGATATCGCTATTTGCCGGCTCAGATGGCGGAGCGGCTGCGCGGTTTGGAGATCGCGGTTCGCCGGCCGATGGACGGCAGCCACCAGGGGCTGCACCGCTCGCCCTCGTTCGGCTCGTCGGTCGAGTTCGCGGAGTACCGCGAGTACGCGCACGGCGATCCGATCGCGCGGATCGACTGGCCGGTGTACGGGCGCAGCGACCGGTATGTGATCCGCCAGTTCCACGAGGATGTGAGCATCCGCTGCACCATTCTGCTGGACACGTCGGCCAGCATGGGCTACCGGCAGGAGGGGCCCCTGTCGAAGATGGAGTACAGTTGCCACCTGGCCGCGGCGGTCATGTACGCGATGATCCAGCAGGGCGACACCGTCTCGCTGATCACCTTCGACAACGAGATCCGCAAACACTATGAGCCGTGCGGGACGTTCGTCGGCCTGCGCCCCATGCTGCTGGGCCTGGAGGAGATCGAGCCGAAGGGCGAGGGTAATATCGAGGCCGCTTTGCACGTGGCCGCGGAGATGTGCAAGGGCCGGTCGCTCGTCGTGATCATCTCCGACTTCCTGCAGGAGCCGGACCGCATCATGCGGGGCATCCACCACCTGCACCACGACGGCAAGGACGTGACGCTCCTGCACATCCTCGACCCGGCGGAGCTGGACCTGCCCATGACCGGCCTGTGCGAAGTGGTCTCCCTGGAGACGCGCGGCAAGCTCGTCGTGGATTTCCGCCAGATCCGGGATGCCTACCTGGAGCAGATGCACCAATACCTGGAGCAATTGCGGCGGGGCTGCCAGGAGGTCCGGGCGGACTACGTCCTCGCGCGGACGCGCATGGATGTCTATGACGTAATCCTCAAGAGGAGCCGGGCAGTATGATTTTCGGGGCGACGACATTCCTGTACCTGTTGCCGCTGGCGGGTCTGCCGATCCTCTTTCACCTGATCCTCAAGCAGAAGAAGCGGACCATCATCTTCTCGACCCTGATGTTCTTCCACCGCGTGGACCCGAAGCTCAACACCCGTCGGCAGATCCGGGAGTGGCTCCTGCTGGCACTGCGGGTGCTGACGATCGCCCTGCTGCTGCTGGCCTTGTCGCGGCCGACCCTGCGGTCGGCGGTGGGCCGGGGCGGCAAGCTGTCGCTGGTGACGATCATCGACAACTCCGGCTCCATGACCGCCGGCGCGCCCGAGGGCGATCTGACCAAGCTCGAATCCGCCAAAGAAGGCGCCCGCAAGCTCCTGGCTTCGCTGGAGCCCGATGCCGAGGCGGCCTTGGTGCTGCTGGTGGAAGATCCGGCGGTCGCCGTATCCGAGATGCTCAGCGCCGACCGCGCCGGGCTGCTCAAGTGCCTGGACCGGATCAGTCCGACCGAGGCCTCCGGCGACGCGCCCCGCGCTCTGGCGCGGGCGTTCGAGCTGCTGCACAGCAGCCCCGCCGGCGGCGGGGTCGTCCACATCTTCACCGACCTCCAGCAGGTCGAGTGGACCGAGAGTCGTGGCGAGGGCGTCTCGCCCTTGCGTGTCGCGGGCGTCCCGCCCGCGGTGCGAGGGCAAGATGCCCTCGCCACTGAAGACAAGGGCAAGATGCCCTCGCCACGACTGAAAGACCGTGCGGATCGTGTCCACGTGTTTCTCCACCGGATCGGGACTTCGCCCGCCCCGCGGGGCAACGTGGCCGTCACGGGCGTGCAGCTTCCCGAGCAGAAGCTCCTCGTCGGCCAGCCGTACGAGGTCGGGCTCGCCCTGCGGAACAACTCGGAGACGCCGGCGGAGATCCGTCTCAACTGCATCGACAACCAGGGCGCCAGGAGCACGCAGAACCTGTCGTTGCAGAAGCAGGAAGCCACCACCGCCCGGCTGCCGGTCACGATGAACGAGCCGGGATACCACTGGCTCAAGGTCTGGCTCGAAGGCGACGGTTTCGCGGCGGACAATACCGCGGGCATCGGCCTCTTCTGCGAGGGGATGGCCACGGTCCTGTTCGTCGGCGAGCCGCGGCAGTTCGGCACGCTGCCTATGGCACTTTCGCCTTCAGGTAGCGCACAACTCACCGGACTGGCCACGAAGTTCTCACCGTCAGTCCAACTCGGTCAAGAAGAAGCGCCCATTTTGATCGTGACGACGTGGGATGGCTTGACGGCTATGAGCACTGATTCAACGCCACTCGCGAAATACATCGAGGATGGGGGCAGCCTGCTGGTCGTTCCCTCGTTATGGCCCGGGTCCGAGACCTCTGCAATCCAAACGCCGACCTGGCTGGGCGCCGGCCTCCGTGTCCGCGAGGCGTACAAGAGCGGTGTGCGCCTGGCGATCCTCAGCCGCGACGCGCGCTTCTGGCGCCAGATGGAGCAGGTCGTCGGTGACGTGGGCGCCGAGCCGGTCGCGGCCTACGCCTTCTGCCCGCTGGAGCTGCCCGCGGATTTCA
>VGYL01000809.1 GCA_016872975.1 Planctomycetota bacterium | reverse complement strand
CCGGTCGGGCCCGGAGGTTGTCGTCGGTGGCCGCCGGGGCGGTGTCGGTCCAATGCAGGCTCACGCCGGCGTTGGCCGCGAAGCGCGCCAAGAGTTCCTCGAGGGGGGCGCCGTTGCAGAGCACCGACCAGCGCGGCGCTCCGGGCTGGTCCCCGCTGCGACGGATCTGCGGTCCCAGAACGGTGCCCTCCAGTCCCTCGGCCCCCGCGGCCAGGAAGGCGCGCAATTGCGGCTCGTCTATTTCCACGAAGGGGTCGAGGTCGGGGTGTCCGCTCCACAGCGCCGCCGGCAGATTGACGTCCGCGTCACAGAGAGAAAGCACGTGGCGGGTCATGGCCTCGGCCGCCAGGAAGCCGCACTGCTGCTGGACCGCCGCGACCCATTTCTTGTCGTAGTTCGCCACCTCGATCAGGGCGAGCGTCTGGTAGGCCCGGGTCGCCGCTTCCAGGTACCGTCGTCGGTCCAGGAGGATGACACTCTGGTGGTACCGGGCCAAGGCCCGCAGGATGGGCCACCGGCTCAACGACACCGCCCGCAGCAGCCCGTCGGCGTCACCCATTCCCTCGGGCAGGCTGGCGCTCGTTCCGCCTGCCTCGGCGGCCGGACCGCTGTTCTTGAGGCACAGGGCCATCCGCAGAAGCAGGAAGTCGCGCAAGGCCTGGTTGTCTTCCGTGGCGGGCAGCCTGCGGTGGAGCTTCTCGTACATGGTCCGGGCCGGCTCGAAATCCCGCCGCAGATACAGCTTGTCCGCCAGTTGCAGTGACAGCGGCTCCGGGCCGGGCAGGGTGCGTCCCTCGCGGCCCACGGGCGACGGGACAGGGGCCGGCGCCCCCGGCGCAGAAGTTCGCGACGGGGGCTCCTCCCCAAATGCGGTATCTCGTGCCGGGGGGCCCTCACGGGTCACGGCCCCGCCGACCGGCGCCGAAAGACGAGCAACGTCCTCTACGAGCGACGGGTCGCGGGTGACGTGCTCTGCGGCCGGGGGCTTCACCGCCAGAACCCACAGCAGGGCGATGGCGATCGCGACAATTCCCCCCACCAGGAGTTTCTGGACCCGGGACAGGGGCCCGAAACCCCGGAAGGCCAGCAGGTTCTGCGTCAGCGCCCCCAGGGGCAACCGGGACGGCGGCTCTGCGCCTGCGCCCCGACCGAAGGGAAAGACATCCGGACGCGCCATGGACGAAGCCGAGGCCCCCAGCGCCGCAAAAATATCCTCCGGACCCGGCGCCGGAACGAAGGGTACCCCGAACAGATCCTCCTCGGACCCGGAGGGTGTGACCTGCGGCCTCTCGCGGTCGCGATCCGATTGTCCTTGCTCGTTCGCCATGCCGGGGTATCCCTGCGAGTTCCGTCCGCGCGGGAGCGGAACCCAACCCCAGCGAGCAAGCGTTGTACCAAAACCGCGTGGCGCGGAGACCGCGGGGCGCGGAAATTCCAAATTCCAAATTCCAAATCTCAAACAAATCCAAAATCCCAAATTCCAAGGTCCAAAACCACGGACCGGGCTCCGCCCGTTTTGGATTTTCTTCCCTTTTCTTCCGTTTGGAATTTGTTTGGAATTTGGTGCTTGGGATTTGGAATTTCCGCCCCCGGGCCGGCTTTGGTGCTTCCGCCCCGGGCGGTGTCAGGTTTCTATACGACCCGCCCGATTTTCTGACAGTGCGCCAGTTTCACGAGACGAGCGCGGCGATCGCGGGATCTTCGACGGTCCCAGGGGTCGGCTCTTCGCCGGCCTGGCCTCGTTTGCGGATGTCGTACTGTTTGACCTTGGCGTAGAGGGTGGCGCGGGTGATGCCCAGCAGGGCGGCGGCCTGGGTCTTCTGCCAGCCGGTCTCGTGCAGGGCGCGGGCGATCAACTCGCGTTCGGCCTTTTCGAGCGAAAAGTCCTGCACCGATCGGGCCCCGGTTGCGGTTGCGAAGCTCGTTACGTCAGACGTCGGACGTCCGACCTCACGCGCGCCGCAACCGTCGGCCGTAACGAGCCGCGCCACCGTCCCACGTTCAACGATCGGTGCGGCACGATCCTCGTCAAGGGGATCGAGGAGGATGCTGCCCAGACCGATCTTATCGGTGGTTTCGAGCAGGATGGCCCGCTCGATCACGTTGCGCAATTCCCGGACGTTGCCGGGCCAGGGGTGCCGGCTCAGGACCTCCAGGGCCAGCGGGGTGATCGCGGTGATCCGATTCTGCTTGGCGGTGCAGATGCCGGAGGTGCCCAGGAAATACCGCGCGAGCAGCGGGATGTCCTGGCGGCGGTCGGCCGCACGCAGGGGCGCCAGGGCGATCGGGCAGATGTTCAAGCGGTAGTACAGGTCCTGGCGGAAGCGTTTTTCGCGGACTTCCTTCTTCAGATCGCGGTTGCTGGACGCGATGAGAGTGGCCCGGCACTCCAGGTCGCGGACCCCGCCGACCTTGCGGAACGTCTTCTCCTGCAGGAGGCGCAGGAGCTTGGCCTGCAGCTCGAGCGGCATCTCGCTGACCTCATCGAGGAACAGGGTCCCGGCCCCGGCCCATTCGAGCAGTCCCGTCTTATCCCGCTCGGCGCCGGTGAACGCGCCTTTGACGTGTCCGAAGAGCTCGCTTTCGAGCAGGGTGGCGGTCAGGGCCGCACAATTGATGGCCACGAACGGCTGCTGCGGATGCCGCAGGTGGTGCACCGCCCGGGCGGCGATCTCTTTGCCGGTCCCGGTATCGCCCATGACGAGGACCGGATTGCACTGGCTGGCGGCGACGAGCTTGATCATGTGCAGGGTCTTCTGCAGGGCGGGACTGCGGCCGGCCAAGGCCACCGCCGCCGCGGCCTCGTCGAGGAAATACGGCGTGTCGTCCCCGGAAAGGTCCGGACGCTGCCGCGGCGCCGCGCTGAGGCCCGCGACGAACTCACGCAGACGCCCCAGATTGGCCTCGCCCCGGAGGCAGACGGGCAGGCCCGCCTGCTCGTAATCCCTTTCCGAGAAGGGACCTGTATCGTCGAGCAGGGCCACCGCGACGCCCGAGGGACCCGGGTTGAATGAGATCTGTTCCAGGTGGGCGCGGATCTGGGCAGGGGCGAACGTGCCATCGAACACGATCAGGTCGGGACGCACCACGGAGAGGATCTCCGCGGCCTCACGCAGATCGTCGGCGCCGAACACCTCCTGCCCCAACTCCTGCGCGAGGCGGTGGATCTGAGGGGCTTTGCTGACAACGACGATTCTTCGCAGTGAACTCATACCTACCTTGACCTCGTGACATCCGCGCCGCTTTCCGAACACCGCCGTCTGCGTTGGGCCTCTCGACGGCCGACCCGTTCCGCCCGCGCGGACAAGGCACACATCGACCGTGCCTTTCCCGGACCTTTAATTTTTATTGGACAGGACCCGCGTCACGTGACTTGTCACCTGTGACTCGTGACGCGTGGCCCGGCGCACGGGCCGCGGGCGACGCGTCACGGGTTATGGGACGGCCTCCGCCGATGGTCCGGGACCGCCCCAGGGCCGCAGGAATCCGGCGCTGCTTCTTATGGGACGGCTCCGATGGAAGATTCTTCCGGGGTCAGGAAGATCCTGCAGGGCCGCAGGGCGCGGAAAGCCGAACCGCCGCCCGGAGGCCGGAAATTCCAAATCCGAATTTCGAAATCTGTCACAAGGTCGAAATCCGGAAT
>VGYL01000808.1 GCA_016872975.1 Planctomycetota bacterium | reverse complement strand
TCAATCTCGTCATCGACCGGGCCGGCCAGCAGTGCAAGACCCCGATTGCCGAGGTCAAGAACCTCAACAGCTTCCGGGCCCTGGAGCGGAGCGTCGCCTACGAAATCCGGCGGCAGCTCGATGACTTCCTCGAGACCGGCCGGACCATGCAAATGGGCAACAAATCCACGCGGGGCTGGAACGATGCGGAGGAGGTCACGGTACTCCAGCGGGAGAAGGAAGAGGCCCACGATTACCGCTACTTTCCCGACCCCGATCTCGTGCCGGTGGTCACCACGGGACCCTGGCTGGGCGAGATTCGGTCCCGGCTCTGCGAGCTGCCCATCCAAAGACAGATTCGCTACGTGCAGGTTTACGGCCTGAGCGACTACGATGCGGGCGTTCTGACGGCGGACCGCGCGACGGCCGATTTCTTCGAGCAGGCGACTGCGGCGGGCGGCGATCCGAAACGCGTCTGCAACCTGCTCACGCAGGTGGGCCTCAAGGTCGCCAACGAGCGGGACCGCGACCTGCCCGGTCTGGGGCTGGAGCCGACGGCCGTCGCCGCCCTGGCCGGCATGATCGATCAGGGCGCGATCAGCGCCTCCGCGGGCAATACGATCCTCGCGGCGATGGTCGAGACCGGCCAACCGCCCGAGCGCCTCGCGCAGGAGCTGAACCTGCTGCAAAAGAGCGACGCCGGCGAGTTGGAGGGCCTCGTGGACCAGGTGCTTCACGAGCACGCCGCCACGGTGGCCGAGGTCAAGGCCGGAGGCAAGAAGAGCCAGAAGGCCCGCGGGTTCCTCCTGGGCCAGGTCATTCAGAAGACCAGGGGCCAGGCCAACCCGAAGGTCGTCTCAGAGATCCTCAATCGGAAGTTGAGTTGATGCGGTGACGCAGAGAAAGGGAGATCCATGAAGGTCGAGAAGAGCGCCAAGATCGCGAAAATGCCGGTGAACGTCGAGGGGGCCCAAGGCGTGGAGATCCGCGTGCTGATCTCGAAGGCCGACGGGGCGCCGACCTTCGCCATGCGGATGTTCGAGGTCGAGCCCGGCGGCCATACTCCCTTGCACCGCCACCCCCACGAGCATGAGGTCTTCGTCGTCGAGGGCGAGGGGGTCTTCGTACACGAGGGCCGCGACTACCCGATCGCCGCCGAGCATGTCGTCTTCGTCCCGGGCAACAGCGAGCACCGCTTCAAGAACACCGGCCGTTCCACCCTGCGCTTCCTGTGCCTCGTCCCGCTGTCCGGCGCGTGAGTAGCGCGGGATTTGGGCCTGGTTCAGAATCGGGTAACCCCTTGTACGATCGGCCGGGTGGTTCCCATGCGACGGTGGGCGTGTTTGTAGTGACGCCGCGAGGCGTTTCTTCGTGGGTTGGGCGTCCTCGCCCGACTCTCGGCGAGCGGGGACGCGCGCCCTACGCGGAGATGTTCCGGACGCGCGCCACCACAACTCGGCCGGAACTGAACCAGGCCGGGGTTTGGTTCCTCCTCTACTGTCTGCACATCCTCTTGGCAGGCACAGACGGTCGTGCTACAATATCCTGCTATGAACACCTTGACTATCAGGCTGCCGGATGAGTTGCGAGATGACTTGGAGAAGCTCAGCGAAGAGCAGAGCAAACCGGTCAGCGACATCGTCAGAGAGGCCATTCGGCGCTACGTTGCGGTGGAGAAGTTCCGTTCCTTGCGCAAGAAGGTGCTGCCGTTTGCCGAGGCGCAGGGGTATCTGACGGACGAGGACATCTTCCGTGCGATTCCATGAAGGTGGTTCTCGATGCCAAGGTGATCGTCGCCGCCTTCGCTGGAATCCCGATCCTGAGCCCGAGAGCATTTTCCCGGGCCCTTCATCGCGAGCCCTGACAGGCGCGAGTTGCCAGACACCCGGCCCGGCTCAGTTGGGGCGGACCACGCGGTGGATCTCCGCTACCGTGATCTGGCGGAAGGAGAGGCGGTAGCCCTCGTAGACGGCGATCCCGTAGAACAGCAGGTCCATCGGATGGAACGTCGCTGCCATGGCGACCGGAATCATGATGGGATTGCCGCCCAGGTGCGCCAGCACGGTCAACAGCGAGAGCCCCTCCTGGCCGGCGATCACCGCGCAGAGGCTCAGGAAATTGCCGAGCAGACAGCCGAAGACGGAGAGCGCCGCCCCCAGGTAACCGAACGACTTGTCGAGGCCCCGGCCCAAGGTGCGCACGGCGCCGCCGACGAGAAAGCCCACGCCCACCGCCATCCAGCCGATCTGATAGTGCGCGGCCACCGTGATCACGGCCCAGATCGCCGCACCGACCACGGCGGCGCCAAGCCCGCCGGCCAGGGCCCGGCGGAAGTTCTGTTTCGCCCGCAACTCGGCGACCACCTGCTCGACCTTGTCCGGGTCCACGCGCGACGAAGGTCCGGCCTCGTCCCCGCCGATCGGCGCGGCCGGGATGTCATCGCTCACGTGGGGAGGATCGCCAAGGTCTTGCAGCCCCGGCGCGCTGCCGGCCGGCGGCGCGATGGCGATGCGCGGACGCCCCGGCCTCGGTTGAGGCTCTTGCTTCTCGGGGGGCGCCGCGCTGCCGCGCGGGCGGGCGCGGGGAGGCTCCGCCTGGGACGGCGGCTCGGCGGGCGGCTCCTTGAGCCCGGTGCCGCTGACGGCCAGCGATCGGCGGTACCTGGGCTTGGCCTGCTCCTGCGGCTGGGGTGCGCCGGTCTCAGCCTGGGTCTTGGCCCTGCCCCCGCCCTCGGACAGACGCTTACGCCGCGGCTTGGACCCCGGTGGCGGCTCGTTGGGCTGCGCCGGCCCCGGGTTGAGGTCCACCAGCGGCTCCCCCGTCTGCCACGGTCCGCGCTGCGGCTCGCCCTCACCGAACATCGATCCCATAACGGATCTCCTACGTCAGATAACCAGAGGCGGCACGAACATGCCGAGGCCCGGCCACCCCGTATATCGCAAGGCCAACGAAGGTCGTCGCCTTCAACTCGTTTATCGGCCCCCGGCGCCGCCGGATGCCCGATGGCGCAGAAGGCCTCTTCCTAACGCATACGAAACAGCCGGCCAAATACCAAGTCGCCCTCGCCCTACGCCAGGGCCATTGCATGTGCCCCACCACCTTGGTGACGAGTGTTCGGGGTTCCGCCCTATGAGTTTTGACGAGCAAGTTCGGTAATGTGTAGGGTGGGGCTTGCCCCACCGCTTTCCTTGGGTCCGGCTTCCCGGTGGGGCAAGCCCCACCCTACAACCACACGTAGCCTGGCGCGAGGCACATCGGCGAAACGGCGGCTGCGGCGCGATTACCGGTTCTGTCCGTCAAAGCTCATTAGGCGGGTCAAACAGTCTTCCGGCGCAGCCGGCTCTACCTTCTGTAGACGCGGAGGGGCAAGTGGAGGTAAGACTGTTTGACCCGCGTAAACGCGGTACTCCAAACGGCCGCCTGAAGGCGACGGGTGGCAGCGGCAAGGCCGTAGGCTTTGCGCAGGCCTTGCCGATGGCGGAGGGACGAAACCATCGGCAAGCTCCGAAGAGGGTTCCCAATCGCGATGCATCGCGATTGGGAGGGGCTCCCCAATGCGAAATTCTGCGTTGGGGACCCCGAGCCCGGACTCCGCTTGCCGCTGCCACCCATTACTGAGCTGGGTTCTCACACACCCTCTCGGGTATTTTTCCCGTTGTATTCCCGCGACC
>VGYL01000807.1 GCA_016872975.1 Planctomycetota bacterium | reverse complement strand
GGTTTCGGCAACATGGCATGTACTCCCAGGCTCACACGATTCCCTCTACCCTTGCTGTCCCTCAGCAAGCGGCGGGAATCGCAATTACCCAATTATGCCATGTTACCCAGTATCGCGCAATCGCCCTGTCTTCTCTGTGACCTCTGTGTCCTCTGTGGCCCAGATTCCTGTCTAGCCTTGGAGTGGATCGTTGAAAAAAAGACAGCGGAGGGAGGACCTACTCTGGAACGCGAAGCTGCTCCGGTACGGTTTCTGCAAAGAGTTTCCGGAAGAGGCGGTTCAGGGGGGTGGCGACGTGGTTCTGGGAGAATTCGAGGGTCTGGCTTCGTGCGGACCCGGCGGTTCCATTCGGGAGTAAGATCTCCGGGAGGCCCTCACGTGCCCGGAAAGAGAAGAGACCGGGCACAGATGGCTCAGAGGAGTACTCCGGAAGGCGAAGCCGTAAAGCGAGACAGTCCGACGCTGCCACTTGTGCCCGGCTCTTCCAAGAGCATTCCGGGCACGCAGGGCCTCCCTGAGATCTTCCGCACGAAAGGAACCGACGGGTCCGGTGCAGAATTGCCGTGCGGACGGGACGGGACGATCCGCCTCTTCTCTTCTCTTTCCGTCCTGCGACGGCGTAACGTCCTGGCTGCCGGTCCCGTTCTCCTACGGCTTGGCGCACCTAATAGCGGCTGTAGCCACTCGCTATAATCCATAATAGGTGACTGTCCCCAATATCCACGCGCGTGCCCGGCGCTGTGTTCGGTGCGTGCCCCACGGGCAGGTCGTTCCCCTTGGTCGGCCCCCTTCCCTCCACAGGCTCCGCCGCCGATCGGTCGGCTTTGTTCGCCTGCTTCTGTGGTACTATGGAGCCGTCCGACTCCTCGAAGACGTGCACGTCCGACGTGTGGCCATGGGCCTTCTCGGACCGTTCCGCTCCGCCGTCTGCCTCATCGGCATTTGACACAGCGGAAACCTTCGGGGTCTCCCGGTTTCCGTGCAGAGAGTTTCCACGCATGCCCAGGGTCTGCGACTCCGTGGCGTTCCGGGGCGACTGGCGGGTGTTGTCGCCGTCTCGGATGTGGCCTTCCCCTTCAGTCAACAAGGTCGGCACGCCAGGGGAGGTGATTTCGGAGCTCGATGGCTGGCCTGCGTGTGCCCCTGTCAACGCCTCACCCAGGCGGTTACCCGTCTCGGCGCATGACTCGGGGTCAAGATGGTTCGCTACTCCTTTCTTGTACGGCTCTTTCATCGGCTACTCTCTGCCGGCTTTGACCGGCGCTTTCTGACTGTCCCCAATATCGACGGAATATCGACGGGGCGAACTGTACGCCTTTCACTCTATTACTCGTGATTTCCCGGAACAGGCGTGAAGAGATAATCACCTCGTGATGCGCTGAAGCGCCGCTCCCGAAGTACTCCCGCGTCTTGAACATGTCCGCATCTTGCTTGGCCGCAAACGCTGGAAAGTACCCTCTGCGATGGGGTAAGAACTTCGTCCGATGACAGACCAGACAAGTCTCATAGGGTGCATCGCCCATCTTGAGGGGACTCGCGGCAAGCGTGTCGATCTTCAATTGTACAACTGTCTCCAGCAGTTGTCCCGTCTTGTGCTTGAGAACGGGTAAAGACTGCACACCGTACTTGCGGAAGACCCGCTCCCACACTTCCGGACGTACAAAGTACTCGTCGAAGACCCAGTTCAGCATCAGGACATGATGGTTACCCCATTTGGGTTCGCTACGCATCCGGAATGGAGCCGTTTGCAAAAACCCGATGCCGCAGTGAGAACAATAATCAGTGAGGTCATAAGTCATGTGCCTGTAGCCGAAATCCATATCTGGCATCGGATAGCCCGAAAGCCACCCTGGCCTCATCATGAGCAAGTGCGATTTCTCCAACTCGTCCTTGGTGAACTCCGTGCGTGCTAGATCTGGAAGGTCGTATTCCTTTAGAATCGCCTGGATCGCAGGCCAGTGTGGATGGGATTCCATGACTTCGAACACCGCAAGAATATCCCCAACCGTCAGTTCGACACCCAAATCCTCAAATCGCTGCCCGATGTCACTATCACGATTGAATGAAACGCGATGGATTATCTGCATCTACAACACCTTCATCACTATAGGCCTATTGCTTTCAACAGCTGCGGATGATTCCGGTAGATCTCCCCTGCAATGCGCAGGACGTCGGCCGCGGTCGCGGTGTTTGTATTGAGCGGATTCAACGAGTTTGATTGTCCTATAGCATCTCGCCAAGCACTCGTAAACATCTGGTGGGTCTTTGGGTCGAGCGCTACCGCCATCATTTGGCTGGAATTCGTATTAAACAGGCCCGCAAATCTCACCGGTATGATATGGTGCGCTTGAAGACCTGTGCCCGAAGCTGCGGCTGCCACCCTGGCATGGGTTCCCACCCTGCCTGCCGTAGCGACCGCTGCTGTTGTGCCTGCCGCCGCCCCGGTCGCGAGAAGACCCCCAGGGGCTAGCGCCGGAGTTGCAGCACCTGACGTTACCACCGCTAGAATTATACCGGTCCCGACTGCCGTGCTAGTATCACCGATAGTGTAGAGAGTCTCGTCTGATGGTAACGCACTCATCGCCGAGTCCACCGCATTGTCAAACGAGGACTGAAAGTCTCCGCTGGGTATCCTTCTCGAATTCGGCCCATAAGTGGGATCAGCGGCTTGGGCGGCGTCTATCGATGCCCAGAAAGTAGCACTATCGAAGTTGCCGTCGCAGAAATCCCCTGGGGCACTGTAGCGGGGACCCCCACCATTGACATAATCGAACAGGTCTGACCACCCCCCGAAATAGAAATCGGTGCCGACGCTGCCATCGGCATTCAGACACTGCACGCCAAGACGCGGACCGCCACCGGTTTCAACCCACTGGAACGTATAACTCGCCCACTGGCCCGTGGGGTCTGTGAGACCTAGTGGGCTATTCCCACAGTAGGCATACAAATTCATCCCATCGCCGTAGCCGATCGGGTCCGTTTGGAGGAACCTGCCGATCTGGGGGTCGTAGTAGCGGGCGCGGTAATAGTAGAGGCCGGTCTCTTTGTCGAACTCGCGGCCGGTGAACAGGATGCGGTTGGGGTGGCTGGCGTCGGTGGCGCCGACGCGGCCGTACACGTCGTACTCGTAGACCTGGACCGTGTTGCCGCTGCTGTTGGTCAGGGCCACGACGCTGCCGAGGGCGTCGAAGTGGTAGTAGTAATAGTTGGGATCGGACTGCGGGTTCTCGATCATGCAGATCGGCTGGTCCACACCGGGGCCGTAGAGGTATTTGCGTTTGAGATTGCCGCCGGCGTCGTATTCGGCGATACAGTGGTCGCCGTCGTAGATGTACTGGAGGATCGTGGCCCCGTCGTAGCGCTTCTCGATCCGCCGGCCGGAGGCGTCGTAGACGTAGGCAAGCTGGCGCCAGGCATTGCTCGGCGGCTCGGACTGCGTGGGCACCAGCCACTGGACCCGGTCCAGCCAGCCACAGGCGGCCCCGGTGCTTCCGTCGCTGTTCTTGAAGTAGCGCCAGCGGAGCGTGTGGGTGCCGGAACCGCTGATCGTGTAGGTCTTCTGCTGCCACTCGACATCGCCGCTGATGGCGTCCTGAAGCTCGCCGTCGAGCCAGAACTCCAGGAAATGACAGTCCTCCGTGGAGGACACCT
>VGYL01000806.1 GCA_016872975.1 Planctomycetota bacterium | reverse complement strand
CGATCGTACCTCCTTTTTTCGGCTCATCCGGCTTTAGCGTACTTCGATGGCTCTTGGGGACTCTGTCCCCAAACCCCTGAGATTTTCCGCTTTGGGCCAATAGCATCGTAGAGGAGAGCCGCACGGTACGGCCCTGCGCGGGTCGTGGTCGCTTCTGGGGCGGTCGGCGGACATCCAGGGGGGCCATCTCAGGATCGCTGGCAGCGCTTGCCAAGGAGAGGAAACTTGCCCTTGCCATGCTATTGGCCCAAAGCGGAAAATCTCCTTCGCACGACCGCTTCGGGCGTGCCTCCACTATGGAAGTACGCTAACCCGACTTCGCGGATTCGGAGGTTGAAACCGGCCTGGCGGGGTCAAAAAAGGCCTTTTCGGCCAAAAGTCTTCACTACATGGCCACCTCCTTGCCGCCGGGGGCGGCCGTGATCCGGGGCGGCGGTTGGGCCGGCAGCTCCAGCTTCAGCCGCGTCAACAGCAGTTGCAGCTCCGGCTCCGGCTGAGTGTACCGCGACAGGATCAGCGTGCGTCCGTCGCTGGTGGGGATGTGCACATCGACCATCTGGACCGCCGCGAACTTCTCCAGGACGCTGCGGGTCGTCAGGCCGGGGGCCAGAGTCTGTAGCCATTGGCCCAGCGTCACGTGCAGGCAGTACGCCAGGAAGCTCACGAAGATATGCGCCTCGATCCGTTTCTCGTCCTGGTGGAAGATCGGCCGGATCGCCAAGTCGCCCTTGAGGTTGCGAAAGGCCTGCTCGACCTCCACCAGTTGCAGATAGTAGGTCCACACCACCGCCGGGTCGGTCTCGGTCAGATTGCTCCGCAGCAGGTACCGGCCTTCCCGTCGTCGGACTTGTCGCAGCTTGTCCTTTTTCAGCCGATAGGTGAGCGTCGCTGCCGTCGCGTCCACCGTGACCTCGACCAGCCGCCAGGCACTGGGGGCCTGCTGGCGGGCCGCCCCCAGCTTCATCAATAAATCCTCGCGCCGCAGTTTCATGGCCCCCAACTCGTGCAGACGCTGCCAGAGCTTCTTGAGTTGCCGCCGCCGCAGGGAGCGTTCCTTGGCCACCCGATCGGCGCTGCGGGCCAGCACGTACAGCTCTCCTTCCCGGGGCAGCAGTTTGACCGTCACGCCCGGACGAGCCTGTTGCCAGGGTTGGTCCAACAGGTCCTTCTCCAGCTTGGTCAGCCGGCCCTTGGGCGTGCCCACCAGATACTGCACCGGCGGATCACTGGCCCGCATCTCGGCCAGAACCGCCTCGGTGGGAATGCCCCGGTCCATGATCCAGATCCGCCGGGCCTTACCATATTGCTTCTCAATCTTCTGGAGGAAATCCTTGAGGGTGGTCTTATCCGAGGTGTTGCCGCAGAGCATTTCATACGTCAGGGGAAAGCCCCGCGGCGTGACAATCAAGGCAATCACCACCTGCACACAATCCGGCCGCTTGTCCCGACGGTAGCCGAATTGTCGCTTATCGCCCTCGGCAAACGGCGGATCGCTCTCGAAGTAGGTGCTCGTCAGATCGTACAAGAGCACGTCGAATTCGGCCTCGAACAGATCCCGCCACCGTTGCACCAGATGCAGGAACAGGGCGTTCTTGTGCAGGAGCAACTGCTCGTGGCAGCCGTAGAGCTTGTGTGGATCGGCCACCGAAGCATCCACCCCCAGCAGATCGGCCAAGGCACTTTGGTCAAACCACTGCCGATGCAAGCGCCACTCGCTGCCGGGGGCCAGCAGTCGGTAGACCGTCAAGACCGCCAGGACCAGATCCCAGCGGGTGCCCTTGCGGCTGGGCTTGACATGCTCCGCCCAGAACTGATCCAGCTGCAGCTCTTTCCAGAGAAATAACGCCAGCCAACAGGCGCCCCATTGCCGCGGCCGGTGCAACGACAACTCCTGGAGCCGCAGCCGTACGAGGGGGATGCCCTCGTCCCCGGTCGGCTCGAGGCGTTCCTGGGGGAATAAGGCCATCGTTTGCGGCGGACCGGCCTCGTCGGGAAAGACCTCGACCGCGCGAGCCCACGCCCGCTCCTGGGCGTCGTTGATCTCCCCGAGGTACAGCACGTGCCGCTGGACCACGCGGCCGTCGGCCAAGCGGCGGCTCTCCACGATGCTCCAGTAGGAGTGTTCCTTACCGTTCTTCCTGCGTTGGATGTGCCGTAAATACATACCGGCACTCCATTATCCGCAGAACCGGGCCCCTGCCAAGAGGCCAGGTCTTCACTACAACGGGTTACGACGTGCCGACCGGCCCTCATGACCCCGCCCGGCCCGATTTCCGACCCCAAAAAATCCAAAACCGGCGCGAATCCGCGAAGTCGGGTTGGGTCCCCGGCGCCGCCGGGAAAAGTCCACCTGGCCGCGTTTTCACGGGCGCCGGCCCCGGCCTTCTCTACCGGACGATGGTGGCGGCCCAGTGGGCGGCGTCACTGGGGCGGGTGACGGTCACCGTGCCGCCGGCCGCGACAGTGGCGGTGGGGCCCCAGTCGCCGGTGTCGATATTGATCCAGCGCAGCGTAAGCTCCGTGCCGGGAGCGCCGTCGAGCTTCAGACCGACGGAGCCGCCGCCGTTGCGGGTGAAGTAGAGGATGTAGGCTTTGCCGGGCTCGGCCGCGAGGTAGGCTTCATCGGGTTCGCGGTCCGTCAGCAGGTCCAGACGGGGTTGCACGTCCCAGAACCGCACGTGGGTCTCGACCTTGCGGGTGGCCCGGATGCAGTTGCGGGCCAGCGGGCTCAGACCGATGCCCGCCGTTGGCCGATGGAAGCGGACGCCCGCCATGCCGGCAAGGAGGTTTCGCCACCATTCCTCGATGGCATTGTCCGTATCGCCCGGCCGCCACCCGCTCCAAGGCTCGCCGCCCAGGGCCAGATCGTTGCCGTAGACCTTGGTCATGTGCAACAGGTAGGGGGTCTCGGTCTTCTGCAAGGTCTCGATCAGCCACATCACGGTGTCCCAATGCGCTTCGTCCGCGTGCCGGCTGTTGGCCTGGGAGACGTCGACATAGTCGTAACGCTCGCGCTGGCGGCGCAGGACCGCCACGCCTCGCGAGTCCTTCCCGCGGTAGATGTCGTCGAACATGTCGGTGGTCAGCACCTGTCGGCCCCGGGCCCCGGCCTTGTCCTCGATGAACCGCATCCAGTACTGGCCCCAGGCGGCATGCTCATGGGTCTCGTTGTTCATGCAGTAGAGGATATTGTCGTAGGGGAGTGTCACGGCCAGGAGCTTCTCGACGAACTTGTCCTGGTACCGCCGGATCACGTCGTACTGCTGTTTGCGGGAGGCGGGGGCCTCTTCGTAGGCCGGATGTCCCGGCACGCACTGCAGGAAGGGGTGCTGGTTGAAGCTGCTGTACGACGTTGCCAGGCCCGAGGAAGCGGTGGTGTAGTTGATATTGTTCTTGGGATTCCAGGGACTGACCGGCCAGGAGTCCCAGCTCCGCCCGCCGATCAGATCGAACCGGTCCCACAGCTCGATCTGCACGACGATATCCCGCTTCTTGGCTTCGGCGACGAACATTTCCAGACGCGTCCAGAAGGGACCGGTCATCGTGTCCAGATCGTACTGCGCGCCGGCGCGGGCGCAGAAGTCGAAGCCCTGAATGCCGGCGGCCATGCCGGGATCGAGAACGCACCGCAGGTAGTTCCCGCCGGCCTGGA
>VGYL01000805.1 GCA_016872975.1 Planctomycetota bacterium | reverse complement strand
GGTTCGGTTCGTGCGTAAGATCTCAGGGAGGCCCTGCGGGCCCGGACAGCTTCTGGAAGAGCCGGGCACAAGCGGAGGGCCTTCGGCCAAGACCGGCTGTGAACATGGTCCATCGGGCGTGCGGTTTGACCAGAATCGGTCTCCCCTCCGCTGGTGGGCGGTTCTGCCAGGATTTCCGCCCACGGAGGGCCTCCCTGAGATCTTACTCGTGAACGGAACCGACGCGTCCGCAGCGACGATTCCCAGCGAAAAGCAGAGGATAATCGACGACTCCCCTGAACCGCCTCTTCTCTTGCTCTTGTGCTTTGTTTTCTTTCGGAGCGGACCTCATCCTGCTGGTTCTCTGACCAAACTCAGTCACACACTTCGACAGCGTTCGGCGGAAAGACGTTGCCGCGCCACGTTTCAGATGGTACGATGATTTCCATGCCGACGGTCCTTAGAATTGGGTCATTCAGGTTTCATTTCTACTCGGACGAGCGAGAAGAGCCGGAGCACATTCACGTTCGGACTCCTGACGGAGAGTGTAAGTTCTGGCTGGAGCCGGCCATTCGGCTGGCCGGCAACCGCGGAGTGCGACCTCACGACCTACGACGCATTGAGCAGTTCGTTTTCGAGCATCATGATGTTTTGAGAAGGGCATTCGATGAGTACCACAACCGGTGAGCCAAGGCAGGCCGTGGAGCCGGCCGCGTTACGGGCCTGGACAGAGGGGCGAACGATCTACGTGGAGCTTCACGATGGGCGGATTATCGGCTTTCCTGCCGACCGGTTCCGTATTCTGGCGGCGGCGACCGACGAGCAACTCGCACGGGTTCAAGTGGAAGTCAACGGATATGCCTTGCGCTGGGAGGAGCTCGATGAGGACATCACGGTTCCCGGAATTGTGGCAGGCCACTTCCAACTGCCACCGAAATGACTGCCATTCCCGACAGTCACCAGGTTTTGGTCCAATTGTCTGTTGTTCGGGATAGGTGGTCATGCACGCCAAGAATACCTATGTAGTCGTCTGGCTGATCGTAGCGGTGCTGCTGTTCTTTTGCTTCTTTGGCCCGACTGATGCCGAGGGCTTTCATATTGGCTGGCTGGTTGCTACAAGGCCCGGCTGGCTCTGGTTCACCGTTTTGTCATATGTTCTCATCGTCGCTGCCGGCTTCGTTCTCGTTCGTTTCTTGACGAGGTCTCGGAATGGGCAGGGTGGGCAGGGGGGCAGTCCTCGGATTTAGGATCCGGGGGCAATGCCCCTCACAGACCAGCTCGGGGCGTTTTCCGAGATCCGAGGACTGACCCCTCTGCGTCCTCGCCGGAAGAAGCCCTCGACACGTCCGCGGTCTATTTGGACGATTGAAGGGAAGAACAAGAGTGTAGGTATGAGCCCCTGCCGTGCCGGTCTATCAGCGTTCATCTGCGTTCATCAGCGGTTTCACATCTGTTCTTCGACCGGGATCTTCAACTCCCCGAGCGTTTGGCGGAGCCAGGCGAGGGATTTTTCGATCATGGGGCCGGCCTGGCCTTCGCATTCCATGCTCAGGACGCCCGTGTAGCCGTGGTCGCGGAGGAGGGCCAGGCATTGGCGGATGTTGTCGGCGTTGACGCCGTCGCCGATGGCTTCCTGATCTCCGGCGAGTAACGGGGAAGTGAAGGGAGGAGCATTCGAGGGCTTCATATTCTGCCGGCGCCTCCAAGGTGGCGCGTCACCGCGCTGACGAACCGATCCGCCTGATTCAGGACCTGTGTCGCTTGCTCCTGGGCCGGCTCCACTTGTTCACGGTAATCCACACGCTGGCGCAACTCAAAGGCCTTGCCCAACCAAAGGCCGAGGGATTTGTCAAAGACTCCGCCTTTGATGAAACGGCGGTTGAAATAACTCAGGACACCGCTGTGCTTGGAAGACGAGAATTCCTCGTAGACGAGCAAGGCCAGGACCGCATAGAACATGGCGTAGTACGCTCGGTTGATCACAGAGCGGGCGCTCTTGCCACCGGCCAGAAGAAAACGGGCCTCATCCAAGCTTTCCTCGGCCTGGCGCACCCGGTATTGGGCCAACTCCTTTTGTTTCTCCCAGGCGGTCAAACCGGCACCCCCTCCACCAGAATTCGCTTGTAGAGCGGCGATTCTCCAAGTGGCCCTTCTTCCAGTTCCCGCCGGCCGAAGATCACCACCGAGATCAAACAGTCGTGGGCCAGGTTGATCTCATACACCGCTTCGTCCACGGCCGCTTCGATCGGAGGCGTGTAGTCTTCCAGCACGACCATGACGTCGATGTCCGAGTCCGGGGAATCGTCTCCTCGGGCCTTGGAGCCGTACACGACCACGGAAGTTGCACCGCACCGTTCTTGCAGAACTCGCTTCAACTTGTCCAGAGCCGTCTTCTCTTCCAGCCTCATGAGCCCACCTGTCTTCGCCTGAAACATCGCATCACGTGCGTCGCGTTCGGCGATCCGAGGATTTCTTTGTCTTCATCCCCATGGTACCAGTCAGATTTCCGTTCGTCAACGACCCGGCCGGACGCACGAAGGATGCTGTTGGGAGTACCGCCTTCAGGCGGGTAGGACTCCTCATATCCGCATCATCAAAGGCCAAGAAGAGTCCAACCCGCGTAAACGCGGTACTCCGAACGCGCGGGCTACTGCTCGACCGTGATCTTCAGTTCGCCGAGCGTTTTGCGGAGCCAGGCGAGGGATTTTTCGATCATGGGGCCGGCCTGGCCTTCGCATTCCATGCTCAGGACGCCCCCATAGCCGTGGTTGCGGAGGAGGGTCAGGCACTGGCGGATGTTGTCGGCGTTGACGCCGTCACCGATGGCGCACTGGCTGACGGCGATGCCGGTCTGCTGGCCGCGGACGGCGGCGGCGAGGGACTCGGAGACGTCCTTGACGTGGACGTGGCTGACGCGGTTGATGAAGCGCTTCAGGAACGCGACCGGGTCCTGGCCGGCGATGAAGGTGTTGCCGGTGTCCATGTTCATGCGGAGATACTTGCTGTCGCAGAAATCGAGCATCCGTGCGATCATGTCGGGCTTGGTGGTGAAGTAGCCGTGCGGCTCGATGTTGACGACGATCTTGTGCGCCTCGGCGACCTCGACGATCTGCTCGTAGCTGCGTTTCATGAGGTCCATGGCCTCGGCGTCGGTAAGGCCCTCGGGCTGGTGCATCCCGTCGGTGGTGTCCACGCAGGGGCAGCCGATGAGATTGGCCCAGGCGATCGATTTCAGCACGTAGGGCACGCCCCGGATCGGGCCGTCTTTGCCCGAGAGCGGATAGGCGGCGTCCACCTGCGAGAAGGCCAGGCCGTAGGAGGCCATCTTCCGCCGTAACAGGACCGGGTCTTCATAGAGGGCGACGTGGGGCTGGTAGCCCAGGCCGTGAATCCAGCTCACGCCGTCGATGAGCCCGCACTCGATGTAGTGGACGTTGTTCTTCTGCGCCCACTGGAGGCACTTCTCGAAGCTGAAATAGGCACTGTTGAACGCATCCGTGTGAAAGCCAATCTTCATCTGCGTACCCCTCTATAGAAAGTCAAAAGTAGAAAGTTAGAAGTAAAAAGTGGAAGGCAAAGAGGTCAGAAGCAAAAAGGTCAGGAACCAGAGGCCGGCCGTCTTCCTTTTGCCTTTTCCCTTTTTCCCTTTGCCTTTCTTGTCACAGCTTACCACAG
>VGYL01000804.1 GCA_016872975.1 Planctomycetota bacterium | reverse complement strand
GGTCCTGATGGACGCATCTATGCCGTGTGGGACGACAATGACACCATCCACTTCCGCGCGATCCGGGTCGGGGAAAAGGGGACATTCTCCTTTTCCACCCATGACCCGGCCGGGGGACCAGAGGCGGCGGAAGAAGCAGAATGTCCCCTTTTCGCGGCATCGTATTTTCCGCCGCCGGAAACGCAGGGCGGCTGGCGCATGCTGGAGAGTCCGGAGGACATCCGCCGGATTGCCGGCACGGACCCGGCGAAGCTGGACGAGCTGAAGGAGTGGCTGCTGCAAAGCGACAAGCGCGACTTCGCGGCGGTGGTGATCCGCCGGGGCCACATCGTGCTCGAAGTCGAGCGCGGCAATAACGCCAGGACGGACTCCCGCCGCGTCGCCTCGGTTTCCAAGGCGGTCTGTGCGACGATGCTGGCCATCGCCTCCGAGCAGAGCCGCCAGGGGCTGACGCCGAAGAAGATGACTTTCGACGATCCGGCGTTTCAATTCATCCCCTGGGCCCAGCCGCTGAGCGACCCGCGCAAGGCCCAGATCACGGTCAAGCAACTGCTCAACCACACCTCCGGCCTGTGTCCCGAGGCCGTCGGCGCTCCCAATGACGGCACCTGGGAGTATGTGCTCGGCCATAGCGGCGATCCGCGCACCGCGAAACTCGCCTTCGATCCCGGCACGGCCTGCGGCTATTCGACCCACGCGCTGCACCACGCGTCTCTCGTATGCGAAACGGTCACCGGCAAGCCCTACGACGAGTTCGCCATCGAGGCGCTGTTCCAACCGCTGGGCATCGAGCGCTGGTGGTTCCAGTATTTCGAGGGCGGCGCGAAGATCGGCCGGCACCCGACGCATGCGCTGGGGATGCCCGCCCGCGACCTGGCCCGCATCGCCTACTGCATGTTGCAGGGCGGCCGCTGGGGCGACCGGCAGGTCATCCCGAAGTGGTTCGTGGACGAAACCGCCGCTCCCACGCATAACGTCACCAGCCCCGAGATGCGCTGGAAGCTCAACCCACGAACGTTCTCGCATGGTTGGGAGTTGGCGGCCGTTCGTAGTGTGCCCGCAAGGGCATCTGAAGAAACGCCTCACGGCGTCACTACAAACGGAGGCATTCCCGCCGACGCCCGCTACAAACCCGGCTCCGGCGGTCAGCTTGTCGCCTTCGTGCCGAGCCTCGATCTCGTCATCAGCCGTCAGACCGGCAGCAGCGGCGACTGGGCCTACGAGGAGTACCTGCGCCGCGCCTGTGCGGCCGTTGCTTCGAGTCCCGCCCAAACCGATAGCCAGAAGAGGTAGTAGCATGAGGGCGTCCGCCATGTGTTCCCTGACTCGCCGCCGTGTTCTCGCAGGCTCGTTGACGGCCGCCGCAGGGTGGGGGCTTGCCCCGCGCGTTCGCGCGGACAGTGCGAGTGAGACGCGTGCCGTGAGGACCCAGCCTGCACTTCCGCCCCCGTCCCTCACGGTGGGTGTGGTGCAGCAGGCCCGCGAGCCGGAGCTTGCTGCCAATCGCGACAAGATCGTGCGCTTCATCGGCCAGGCCAGCGCCCGCGGATGCCGGTTGGTGATCTTTCCCGAGGATGCTCTGGGTTGTCCCGTGGGCACGTCGAACGAGGATATCGAGCAGGCGGTGGATGCGATCGGGGCGGCCGCCCGCTCTCACGACGCGTATGTGATCTTCTGCTCGTCTTTCGTGATTCCCGGCTTGGCCCCGGACCGGCGGGGGCACTGCCTGCGGGTGATCGGTCCGGACGGCCGACTGCTGCTTCGTTTCAACAAACTGATCTGCAACCTCCCCTCGTCGGACCCGCGCCGGGCGCCGGGCATTTTCCTTGTGGACGGCATTCTGTGCGGCGCCATGATCTGCGCGGACCGCTGGCTGCGAGGCTTCGAAGAACTCCCGGTCACTCTCGGCGCCAAGATCCTGATCGATTGTTCCGCGAACGCCCGCAAGGAGTGGATTCCCGAATTCGCCTGGTACCTGCCGGTGACCCGCGCCCTGCGGAACAACGTTTATTCGATCTTCTGTAATATGGGCGAGCATCCGCAGGGGAAGGACGAGTCGCGCCACGGCCACTCCGCGATCGTCCATCCCGACGGCACCTTCGCCGCGGTCGGCGACGATGCGGGGGATCAGATGCTGGTCGCGACGCTGGATTTGTCCCAGGCCCATGGCCGCGAAGCTCGGCGCCGGCACAGCCATCCGGCTTTCCAGGCGTACTGGGACCTGGGACGTCGCATCCTCTCCGGGGAAACGGCCAAGGTCCCGTTGCGCGAGCCGTACGCGGCGCCCCAGGTCGAGGTTGCCATCGCCGCCGCACAAATGGCCTGTTCGCGCGACGTGCCGGCAAATCTCGAACGCATGACGCGGCTTATCGCCGAAGCGGCAGGCAATCGGGCGGATGTCGTGGCTTTCCCGGAGCTGGCGGTCACCGGGGCAATGCCGGAGGACATCGCGGGTGTGGAGGCTGCGATTCTGCACGAGGCGCTGACGAAGATCCAGTCCGAAGCGCAGCGGCACAAGATCACCGTGGTCTTTGGCATGCCCCACGTCGAAGGCGCTACACGCCGGAACTGTGCCTTCGTAGTAGGACCCGACGGCGATCTGCTCACGCGCTACGACCAAATGGTGGTGGACCGGCAGGATCTGTTCGAAGAAGGTTCTGATCCCAAATCCATGTGGTTCCGGGTGAAAGGAGTGCCGGCTATTGTCACGGTCGGCTCGGATGCCCGCTGGAATGAGATCGGGGAGTTGGCGGCCGTGCGCGGCGCGCAACTGCTGTTCAACCTGTCCTATGACCCGGACGTCTCCGAGGCGGCCACACTGCGGCGCGCGCAGTTCTGGGTCCAACTGGCGTCGTTCTGTATGTTCAGCGCCACCGTCAATGCGGCCGATCCGCGCGGCCAGGCCCGGCCGAGTGTCCCGGCGAACGGCCACAGCGCTATATGGGAAGACTTCAACGGACATCGTAAGACGCCGGGTGGCAATGTCGAGGTCTTCTCCCAGTATTCCGCCTGCCGCGTCGTGTCCGCCGGCAGTCAGGAGAAGATCGTGTACGCAAAGCGGACCATGCCCAAGCAGAATACGTACTTCCAACGGCTGGTGGCCCGGCGATATCCGTACCTGGAGCCCTGGTACCATCGGGGAGCCGGGATGATCGGCCCGGACCAGTGATCCCTGCCGACGATCGGGCAAGGAGAGAGACAAACCATGAGTATACCGCTGAAATGCCGTCGCAGGGACATGCCAACGCCGTGGGTCCTCTGCCTGGGAATGCTGCTCCTGGGTCTGTGCAGGACCGCGCCGGCTCTTGCCGGTCCGCCGGTGACAAGCCCCGCCGAGTCGTTGTCAGGCAAACGCGTCTATCTTGCACCCGACGACCACACAGACTACCTCTGGTCGCAGGATGAGGAAGGCTATCGTGCGGCGTTTCTGGAGATGCTTGACTACTATCTCGACCAGATCGACGCCACGATCGGCGATCCGTCGCCGTACCAGGCCAGGTGGAATTGCGACGGCAGCTTCTGGCTCTGGACGTACGAGAAGAACAGGACCGCGGCCCAATTCGAGCGCCTGATCGGCCGCGTCCGCGATGGGCATATCAGCGTGCCGATGACCGCGCTGGTCTGCTGTTACGGCGGGCAGCCGGTGGAGGCGGTCCTG
>VGYL01000803.1 GCA_016872975.1 Planctomycetota bacterium | reverse complement strand
AGCTTGCCCGACAGCCTCAGCGCTGGTTCGTACCCTGTCACCTTGTGGAACTGCACCAGGCCCATCACCGTCCACGAGAAGCCCATTTGGCACCACTGGCCCGGCAATGGGGCATCCGGAGGAGACACCTCGTTGACGCCAAAGATGAACTGGCTGAAGTAGGCGTAGTCGCCCTTGTCCACCGCCTGTTTGGTCAGGCCGTCCACGACCCGCATGCCCACGTGCTGCCAGCGCTCGTCGCCGGTCAGTTGGTAATAGAGCGCCATCGCACCCAGCATCCGGCCGTTGTACAACGGCGCGGTATAATGGTCGCTGTCCGGAGGCAAGGTACCGTGGCCGTCGGTACCGGTCACCCACGGGCGACCCGTGAAGGGTTGATACAACACTCCGTCCGGACCCTGCATCTGCATCACGATTTCCATCCAGCGTTGATCCACCTGCTCGTTCAAGCGGCTCCCGCTGATCAGCCGCATCAACGGTAAGGCCTCCTGCCATTTCATTTGGCACCAGTCGTGGAAACTGTGGAACATGACGGGTGGATCGAGCTGGAGTCGGGTCGCGAAGTACTGTTCGTAATCCGCGTCCGCATCCAGGGGAGCCGTCAAGCCATGGGCCGCCAGCGCCGCGCGTTCGGCCAGGTCCAGCGTGTCCGGCACCACGGCCTCGTACCTCGCTCCCGGATAAGGGGGCACCCGGATCGCGGGAACCTCGGGGTTGATGTACTTGATCGTTTGACTCCTGCTTGGCGGCCCCATCCATTCCCAGAACCCTGCTGCGTTGATCCTGCCGTGCGAGCCATTGTCCTGGGGGCACTCGTTGGTACAAGACGATTCCGAACTTCGCTCTCTCATTTCTTCTCTCTCCTTTGTTATTTGTGACGGTTCGATCGGTAGTGTAACAGGCGCGTGCCCTCTACAGGCAAAGTGAGGGGCAGACCACTGCTGAGCAGCGTTCTGCCCGACAGTACCTGAGCCTCGCCTGTATAGGGATCGGTCAGGACATAGTCGTGGTCAGGGCACAGGCCGTACATCCGGGGGCTCGCGGCTTCTTGCGGCGACTGCACGCGGAAACACAGCGCAAAACCCTCATCCGCGACCGGGTCGTGGTATTGCCATCCATCCCACTCGCGCAGGGTCTGCGGCTGGGGAAAAAGCGGATAGAAGTCCTTGCCCAGCAGATGCTGGATGGATTTGTGGACCTCGATATGCTTGCGGGCGTCTGCAATCCGGGCCTCCGACCAGTCCTGACAGTTGTCGCTAAAGGAAAGCATCCCGCCGAAATTGGCGTGCCACGCAGCGTCCGAGTAGCCCGCGGTGCCGACTTTGTAGGTGGTGATGCGGTTGCCGGGCAACACGGTGCTGAACCCGGAGCTCTGATACCGAATGCAGTCCGGCAGCACGAACTGATCGCTGCTCTGGCTCCTGTGGGTCCGGGCCAGCATGCCGAGATCGATTCTACGCCCACCCGAGGAACAGTTCTCGATGACCACATCCGGATACCGTTCATGCAACACCTCGAATACCCGCCACACGCCCCGGATGTAGTCATGCTGCAGACGCCCTCGCCGATATTCAGGCTCATTCGCGTCCCAGTATCCCTTGGGGTCGGTATTGTTGTCGCAGTAGAGCCACTTCAGTCCGTATGCTTCGATACAGCCCGCGAGAACAGCGATGACACGGTCCTGAACCGCGGGCAACGCCATGTTGAGGAGCCGCCTCTCCGCCCCAGGCCAGCCCAGCACCCATTCCGGGTGCTCGCGGGCCAGAATGGACTCGGGGAAGACCGTTTCGATGTCGAACCAGAAAGCGAGCTTCATGCCCTTGGATCGAATATAGTCGGCCAGCTTCCTGAGTTCGTCGCCAGGCCACCGCTTCGGATCGGGCGCCCAGCTTCCACACGAGGCCCAGAAGGTCTCGTGCGGACGCTCCTGGAACCAATAGACGATCATCGCGAAGTCCAAGCCCATCTTTGCGAGCGTGTCCACGCTGCGATAGTAGAAATCGGGTGGAATTCTGTCCTTCCGCATCAACCCATCGACGCAGCCTTGCGACCAGTATTTCTGCTCGGACGCGGCGCATTCCGGTCCCCAATCATCGATAAACCGTCGCAGACGGTTCCGGCCGTCGGCAACCCCGCCCTCGTACAGGCCCAGCAAGACCCGTGGCATCTGAAACGTCTCGCCGGGGCGCAGTTCCATGTTCACCCCTTCCATGCCCCCTTGAATGGCGATGCTTCTGATCGTCCCCAACTTCATGACATCGTCCGGTGTGAGGTCATGCTCATTCTTCTGTGTGAAGTCGATGTGCCAGAGACCCGACCATTCGATTCCTCCAAACAGACCGCAATCCCGTTCCTCGCTCTGCAGGAAGAAAAACGGCAGAAACAGCGTTGAGGAACGACCGTCAGCACCGGTTCCTATACCCTTCGGGTCCCCATAGCCGGGCGAGCCGAAGAGCCGCGACTCCTGCAACCGATAAGCCAGCGGCGGATAGTAGTACTCGACCGACCCCCCGCCAATCGTATGCAACCGAGGATCCCCCATATCCGCCAGGGAGAACTCGAGGTCGTACGAGCGCGGGGCGCGGAGGTGTTCGATGGTCCGCTGACCGCCGTTGTGCAGCGTCGCGCCATAGACCACGGCTCGATGCGCGGGATAGGCGACGTATTCCAAGTCCACTTGCAGACCGTTCCGGGGATCTTCCAGCAGCAAGCGGCGTCTGGGGTGGGCGGCGGCGTCCTCGTCCCGTTCATCCTTCACCACCAGCAGACGGGCCATGACTTCCTCGTGCGAGAGGCCCGAGTGGGAGAACGACAGGCCGGGGCCAGGCCGCATGGCATCCGGGAAGGCGCCTTGCAGCAGGCCAGGGAAACCTTCCAGAAACCGGATGCGTGCGCCGGTTTGCGGTTCGCTATTCGTCGGCTTGCTCATGCGAATGTCTCCTTTGCGATTGCCGGGCTGCATCTTAAAGTCTGCTTCGCGCTCTCCAGAAAGGCGGCCGGGAATGTTCTTTGATCTCATGTCACACCACACGCGGCGCGACGTAGCGCTCGACCGTCTTCAGCGGCGCCTTGTCCGTCTTGTAGTGGTCCCGACGGTAGAGCGGAAACCCGACTTGAAGCGGATATGACGCACCATCATCCAACGTCATAACCTGGATCCGTGAACGGTCGTCCCGCGGCGAGATGTCCACCAGCGTGTTGCCCTTGAACACGCAGGTGTAGGTGTCCTCGTAGGTCTTGTCCGTGTAACGTTCCACCGTCTCCACCATCGGGAACTCGATGGTCACGACGTCCTGCGGCGCCAAGTCGCGGATCAGCAGATAGTTGTTCAGCCACACGTTGCGCCGCTCGCCGCCGTTGACCCGGCAGCGCGCCGCCGCGCGGTCCGCCCAGCGCGGAATCCGCACCGAGGCCGACCGGGCGGTCTTGTTCCTCAACACCACTTTCCCTTCGTACGGCAGGTAACTGTCCACGTCCATCCACGCCGAGGCCCGGTTCAGGAGCAGATTGACCTGCACGCCGTCCCCCTGCGGACAGATGATCCCCGCCCATGCCCTGTACAGGCCCTGTGGGATGTTGCCGTTGCAGCACTGGGTGTACCAGCCCGTCCCCCACACGATCTCGCAGCAGGAGGAGAACCCGCCCACCAGCCGGTCGAGGACATCGTCC
>VGYL01000802.1 GCA_016872975.1 Planctomycetota bacterium | reverse complement strand
GGGCATCTGCTACCGCGAGCTGACGCGCTTCGGCGCCAGCGCGACCGTGGAGGCCGACGATTCCTTCTCCGGCCGGCCGGGGGCCCACGAGAGCCTGCTCGGCGCGGGCCGGGCCCGGGCCAAGGACATCCTCACGGAGAGAATCCAGCGCGCCGCCGACGCGCAGGATCTGGGGATCGAGATCGTCAGTGTCGGGCTGCAGGGTATCCACCCGCCGCCGGAGGTGGCGCCCGATTACCAGCGCGTCATCGGGGCAGTCCAGGAAAAGCAGGCCCTGGTGCTCAAGGCCGAGGCGGACCGCAACAAGAGCCTCAGCTTCCTGGTGGGCTCGGTGGCCCGGGCCGACAAGCTGGCGGAATTGGCCGCCCGGTACCAGGACGCCCGCCGGCAGGGCCGGGACGAGGATGTCCAACGTCTGGGCGTGCAGTTCGACGCCGCGTTCAGCGAGGCGCGGGGCATGATCTTCCAGCTCCTGAGCGAGGCGCAGAGCTACGCGTTCGCCAAGGCGACCGACGCCAGGGCGACGGGCGAGCGCTTCGCCGGACAGATTCAGGCCTACCGGGCGGCGCCGGAGATCTACATGTGCGAGCAGCGGGCGGCGGCGCTCGAAGAGGCGCTGAAAAATATCCGTAAATACGTGGTGGCCGGGAATTCCGATGACCGGGCGGTCATCATCCTGGATTTGCAGGACAAGCTCCCGACCAACCTCCTGGACCTTGGTAGCTTGGAGAACCGATAAACGGATCTCCCTTTGGTGAAACTGCGTCTGAAGGAGCACGCACAGCGATGAAGAACATAGCGATTCCGATCCTGGTCGCCGTCATCTTCCTGGTGATGGCCGTCTATCTGGTCACGTTCCAGGTCCGTGAGACCGAATCGGCGTTTGTGACGCGGTTCGGCAAGCCCGTCCGCGAGATCACGGATCCCGGCCTGTACGCCAAATGGCCGACGCCGATCGAGCAGGTGCACAAGTTCGACTCCCGGATGCGGGTCCTGGAGGCCGAGCTGGGCGAGACGACCACCAGCGGGACCATCCCGATCATCGTCAACACCTACGTGGTCTGGCGGGTGGCCGAGCCCCTGAAGTTCCTCAACGCGGTCAAGACGATCGACAACGCCGAGAGCAAGCTCCGCAACCAGATCAACGACACGCAGAACCGGGTGATCGGCCAGCACGCCTTCGGCGAATTCGTCAACAGCGACCCGGAGAAGATCCGCTTCGACCAGATCCAGGAGGCGATGCTGGCCGACCTGCAGGGGCCGGTGCTGAAAGACTACGGCATCGAGATCAAGACGCTGGGCATCAAGCAACTGAAGGTCAGCGCCGACGTCACCAAGCAGGTGTTCGAGCGGATGAAGGCGGAGCGGCAGCGGAGCACCGACCGGACGATCTCGGAAGGCGAAGCGGAAGCCGGGCGCATCCGGGCCGAAGCGAACAAGAAGAGGGAGGTGCTTCTGGCGGCGGCCGAGGCGCGGGCCAAGCGGATTCGCGGCGATGGCGACGCGGAAGCGGCCAAGTACTACGAGATGCTCGAAGAAGATCCGCAGTTGGCGATTTTCCTGCGGAACCTCGAGGCCCTGGCGGTGACTCTGAAAGAGCGGGCGACGGTTGTCATCCCCGCGGACGCCGATCCGTTCCAGCTCCTGGCCCGGATGCCGGCGCTGGAGCCGAAGACGCGGGAGCCGAACCAGCCGGCGAAATAGGATGGCATGTTGGAATAATGGAATGATGGAATCGTGGGGCGCGATGCGGTCGCCCCCTCGTTCCAGGGTTCCACTACAGAACAGGCAGAAGCATGATGGACGAAAATAGAGACAAGCACGAGGCGGCGGTCGCGGCCCAGCCGTTGCCGGCGTCCCGCCGCGACGACCTGGATGCGGCCGGCCGATCGCTGTCCGAGGCCCTGGGAATCAGTTTCGCGATTCTCAAGGTCATCATGATCATCCTGGTCGTGGCCTTTCTCGCCTCCGGGTTCAAGACCGTCGGCTCCGACGAAAAGGCGCTGGTCCTGCGGTTCGGCAAAGTCCGGGGCGTCGGCGAAAGCGCGATCCTCGGGCCGGGCGCCCACTGGGTTTTCCCCTATCCGATCGACGAGCTGGTGCGGATTCCGGTCGAGAAGAACATCAACCTCCGCATCGGCAGCTTCTGGTACAAGGAAACGCGCGACGACATCCTGGGCGGGGGGGTCAGGCCGCGGAACTATGTGCCCGACCAGCTCGATCCCGTTCAGGAGGGCTATTGCCTGACGGGCAGCCAAAGAGCGGCGACTGTTCGCGCCGGGGCCGCCGCGGCGCCCACGCTCGTCGCCGCCGGACCGCTGGGCGACGGCAGCGATTACAACATCGTGCACACAAGGTGGGAGATCAACTACCAGATCACCGGCGTCGAGCAGTTCTTCCGCAACGTCCACGTCCACGAGGCCAAGCCGGGCGAGATCTACTTCGATATCATGAACCAGAGCATCACGCCCCTGCTGCGCAGCCTCGTCGAAGATGCGGTCGTCAAGGCGATGGTCCACTATACGATCGACGAGGCCCTGCAAAGCACCGACACGATCCGGCGCCGCGTGCAGCAGCTCGTGCAGCAGAAGCTGGACGAGATCGAGAGCGGCATCCGTGTCATGCAGGTGCAACTGGTCAGCGTGAAATGGCCCAAGCAGGTCGATCAGGCATTCGAGGACTTCGTCAAGGCCAGCCAGACCAGCGGCCAGACGATCACGCAGGCCCGCGCCTATGCCGAGACGACAATCAATCGAGTGGCCGGGCAGATTGCCGAGCCCCTGTATGCGGCCGTGCAGGACGCCGGCGCGACCGAGGACCGGCTTGCCGCGCTGTGGGCCCAGGCGGCCGGCGAGGTCCAGGACATCGTCGCCCAGGCCCAGGCCTACCAGACGCGGGTGGTCGAGAGGGCTCGCGTGAACGCGGACTACCTCCTGCGGATTCTGCCCGAGTATCGCAAGCGGCCCGAGCTGATGACCCGCGAAATCTACCTCGCGACGATCCGGGAAGTCCTGAGGAACGTGGACGAAAAGTGGATTCTCGAGCGGTGCAAGGGCGTCAAGGACTACGAGATTCGCATCAATCTGAGCCGCGATGCCCTGGCCAAGCCGAGACAGAATCCGCCGAATCCGGCGGGCCGATGAGCGTACGCATGGCACCCCTCCCACGCAAGATGAGAGAATGAGGTTATGGCGCACCAGCACTTGCATTTCCACGAGGACTTCAACACCGAGCAGACGCGCGACAAACAGCTTCGCGTCAGCATTGCCCTGATCGGGACGCTGGCCGGCGGCGTGCTGCTGATCAACAGCGGGCTGGCCCGGTACATCTACCGCGCGGACAGCTTCAACGCCGAGCTTTTCGCCATGCTCGGCGCCATTCTGTTGGGCGCGCCGATCATTGTTCATGCCGTCAAGAGCCTGATCCGGGGCGAATCCCACATGGATGAGCTGGCGGCCCTGGGCATCGTCGCGGCGTTCGCCACGGGCGAGTACGTCGCTGCCGGGCTGATCGGCTTTTTCATGCTGCTCAGCGAGCTGGTCGAGACCCGCACGGCGCTCGGCGCCCGGGCCTCGATCGAATCGCTGATCCGCCTGACCCCCAAGCGGGCCAACCTGGTCGGCGAAGACGGCCTGGAGCGGGAGGTCAAGGTCAGCGAGCTGCGGCCCG
>VGYL01000801.1 GCA_016872975.1 Planctomycetota bacterium | reverse complement strand
TACGATCGAAGTAGACTTTGACAAAGACACAGTCACTGGCTACGCATTCAGGACCCTATTCGCCGAGCGTTATCGCAGAGAAACCCTAGTGGACGAAGAGATCATCAAGAGAGAGGGACAAACGCCTCTCACCTCATCCGACTTGGGTACGCTGGGTTTGGAAGAGAGTAGCACTCGCGTAAAACGCGCGTCAGAAGACTCAAGCTGGAAGAGCCCGTACGTTACCGAACTCCGAGCCGTGAAGAACAAGTTGGATGGGGTGCACTACTACCGCTGGGATCCCAGGTTTCTGGCGTTGCCGGTTGCACCCGACACCAAGCGTAGTTTCAGAATGGAGTCAAACGGATTTGGTCTAGCCCTGTGCTTGGACAATATCCTGGGTGATGATCCAATGCACTTCATCCAGTTGCAGGAACGCTTTGCCAAGGTGTTTCCACACATCACGTCTGTAAGATTGAGTCCCGAACGGGACGCTTATCGCGCCGCGGTGGACGATCCGGAGCGGATCACGATACTCCAAAAGGCCGATGGCAAAGGGCTGTACTTCAAACTGAGAGATACAGACCAGTGGGTTCCAGCTTCGCAGGTCTCTGATGGCGTGCTCCTTGTTCTGGCGTATCTCGCAATCCTGTACTTGCCTGAGGAGCATCGACCCCGTGTGTTGCTTGTCGAGGAACCGGAGAACGGGATACATCCGAAACGACTTCGCGACGTGTTGACCATTCTGCGCGAACTCGTGGGTGAGCAGTCCCACACGCAGGTGGTTCTGACCACACACTCACCGTATGCCCTGGACCTCTTCAAGCCCGACGAAGTGACGCTCTGCACGATGCAGGATAATGGGGAGGTCAAGACGATCCGGCTTTCCGAAAGTCCGACGGTGATGAACCAGACGGATGTTTTCACACTGGGGGAAATCTGGACCGGCGAAGGGGATGAGGCAATCGCTCAGGCGCAAGAGGCGACAGAGGAGAGCGGGACATGAGGGTGCTGGTAGTGTCGGAGGGCGAGCACGAACAGGGCGGCGCGCTGGAAAACCTCCTCCGGAGGCTGGGCGGGCAGGAGGCGATGTTCGTCTTTGACTGGGTGCGGCGGGATGACATCCACGCTCACCATGGCAAGGGGCCCGGATATATCAAACGCGCCTTGCGCTGGCTCAAGGAGGCGAAGAGAAGGGAGATGGACGCACTGGTTCTGCTCGTCGATCAAGACAAGCCGGAATACAGGAGAAGCGAGCAGGTTCGGCAGGCACAGGAGTACCGCAATCCGAAGGTGTCGGCCTTCAATCTGCCTCGCGCCATGGGGGTGGCGATCAGGACGTTCGATGCGTGGATATTGGCGGATGAGAAGGCTTTGACGGATGTTCTTGGATATGCTGTTGCGAGACAGTCCAATCCGGAGACCATTGGCACGCCCAAGAAGGTGTGCGAGAAGCTGCTCGACCGCGGCAAGAACCAGATGGCGCAACGCGAAATGTATGCAGAAATAGCCCTTCGAGTCAATCTCGATGTCTTGACCTCGCGATGCCCGAAGGGTTGCAAACCATTCACAGAACACGTTAGAAGAATGTTTGGACAGGAGGAATGCTCATGATTCACACCTTGAGGCAATCAGAGAAGGTGTCCAGGCGGGCGTTTTGCCGGTCGGCGTTGGCGATGGCAGCGGTGCCCTTTGCCGGGTCGGCCACCGGGGTGGCGCAGGGGACGGGCGGGGTCAAGTTCTTCAAGAACTTCTCGGGGGGGCATATTGGGGTCAAGGCCAATCAGAAGCAGGCGCTGGAGTATGCGGTTCAGTACGGGTTCGGCGGGATCGCGCCCAGTGACGGGGAGTTTGCGAACAAGTCCGCGGCCGAGATCGGGGAGTGGGTGGCGCTGATGAAGCAGAAGGGGATTCGGTACGGGGCCGCCGGCCTGCCGGTCGAGTTTCGCCGGGACCAGGAGCGGTTCCGCGCGGACCTGGCCCAGTTGCCCAAGCGGGCGGCGCTGCTGAAGCAGTTGGGCGTGACGCGGGTCGCCACCTGGATTCTGCCGGGACACAACGAGCTGACGTACCTGCAGCACTTCAAGATCCTCGAGACGCGGTTCCGCGAGGTGGCGAAGGTGCTCAAGGACCATGACCTCCGGCTGGGCCTGGAGTTCGTCGGGCCGCGGACCTCCCGGGCGCGGTTCCGCTTTGCCTTCGCCTGCACGCAGAGCGAGATGATGGAGCTGGCCGACGCGATCGGCACCGGCAACGTCGGCCTGCTGCTGGATAGCTGGCACTGGTACACCTCGCACGGGACGATCGACGAGCTGTCGCAGTTGTCCAACAAGGACATCGTCCACGTTCACGTCAACGATGCCCCCGCCGGCGTGGAGGTCGATCAGCAGATCGACAACCGCCGCAAACTGCCCGCGACCACCGGCGTGATCGATCTCAAGGGCTTCATCAACGCCCTCGTGAAGCTCGGCTACGACGGCCCGGTCGAGTGCGAGCCGTTCGACCAGGACCTGCGCAAGATGGACCAGGCGGCGATCCTGCAGACGACGGCCGAATCGCTAAATCGGTTGTGGGGGCTGATCCAGACCTGACCGGACATGGTATAATGTCCGGCATGAGCGGCAGCAGAGAAGTCAATCCGATGCGGCCGGAGTCGTCCCGGTTCCGCCAGTATCGTCCCGGGCCGTCTTTGAGTCCGTTCGTTCGCAATTACTGGAGTCATGCCGACGAAAGACGAACTCGAGCAAATTCCCGGAGTCGGCAAGTCCATTGCCACGGACCTGCGTCACCTCGGGATTACGTCCGTCCGCCAGCTCAAGGGCAGAAATCCCGAGAAGTTGTACGAAAGGCTCTGCCGTTTCAAAGCAGCGCCGGTGGATCGCTGTATGCTGTACGTATTCCGCTGTGCCGTGTACTACGCCTCCACGCGCGATCCCGATCCGGAATTGCTCAAGTGGTGGAATTGGCGCGATACGCCAAACGCAGTGCGCAGACCCGGCCGTCAATAATCCTTGAACCGGTTCATCCAGTTGGGCCAGATGGGCAGGCCGCGGGAGTTGATGTCCTTGGTCCATTCGCGGTGCCAGGTCAGCCGCCAGAGTTCCTTGAGCCCGACCTTGCGGGCGGAGAAGTCCAGAAAGAGGCAGTTGACGAACCCCTTGTGGCGGTTCATGCAGAAGCGGCGCATGTTGTTGCCCTCGCCCGTGTTGAACTCGCCGTCGTACCGGGGCGGCTCATCCACCGCTTCGGGCCAGCCATCGAGCCGGTTGGCCCCCAGGAACAGAGGCACGTAGGCGGCGCCCTGGACGTTCTTGTTCTTCCAGTGCTTATGGGCCCCCTGGCGATCGTTGGTTTCGATGAACCCGTTGATCCCATAGCTGCCGTAATCGTTGCCCATGCCGCTGTCGAAGACCCAGGCGGTGTCATTGCCCCAGACGCCGCCCTGGGCATCGATGCGTCGCGTGGCGGAAGGGCAAAAGAACAGATCGGTGTTGTCCTTGTCACTGAAATAGGGCCGCAGGACGACCGTCCAATGATGGCCGCGCACCAGGCCCTGCTGAAAGCGGCCATTGTACTCCTCCGTGTACATGGAGAAGATCAGGCCCCATTGCTTGAGGTTCGACAGGCAGGCGACCGCCCGGGCCTGCTCGCGCACCCGCTGCAGGGCGGGCAACAGGATCGACATCAGCAG
>VGYL01000800.1 GCA_016872975.1 Planctomycetota bacterium | reverse complement strand
CGAGAACCTGCTCATCCTGACCATGGACGGGGTGGACGTTCAGTACCTCGTGGCGCTGGACAAGGAGACCGGCCGGACCGTCTGGAAGACCGACCGCACCGCCGATTGGGACGATCTGGACGCCGACGGCAAGCCCAAGAACGAGGGCGATCTCCGCAAGGCCTACTCCACCCCGCTGCTGGTAACCGCCGGCGGCGAGACGGGTCCCCCATCGCCAAACTCCGCGATGGGGAACCCCACGCAGATGCTCAGCGTGGGGGCCAAGGCCGTCTACGGCTACGATCCCGCGAGCGGGCGTGAGCTCTGGAAGGTCCGCACGCCCGCGTTCTCCGGCGCGGCCAGTCCGGTCTATGGCCGGGGAATCGCCTACATGGTCACCGGGTTCGGCAAGACGGAACTGCTCGCCGTCCGCGTCGACGGTCGGGGCGACGTGACCGACACGCACGTCGCCTGGCGGACCGGCAGCCTGGTGCCGCAGACGCCGTCCCCGCTGGTGGTGGGCGAGCTGTTCTTCATGATCAACGACACCGGGACCGTCACGTGCCTGGAGGCCGCCTCCGGCACGCAGGTCTGGCGCGAGCGTCTCCGCGGGAACTTCGCCGCGTCCCTGCTCCACGCGGAGGGGCACCTCTATTGCTTCAGCCGGGAAGGGGTGACAACGGTCCTCAAGGCGGCCCGGGACTATGAGGTGCTGGCGACGAACCGACTCGACGGCGGGTTCATGGCCTCCCCCGCCGTTGCCGGAAAGGCCCTCTTTTTGCGGACACGGGAACACCTCTATCGGATCGAATCCAGCCTATAACCGCATTTCGCAAGTCCTGAGACTATAGGGTAGAGATTGCTTCGTCGCTGAAGCTCCTCGCAATGACATACTGGCGTGCCCGATGTCATTGCGAGCGAAGCTCGCCGAGCGCGGCAATCATGTCATGGCGAGGAGCGCAGCGACGAAGCAACCTCACCATGGTCGCGGTACTTGTGAAATGCGGTACTAGATATCATGGGTTTCTTTTTCTCCTATTCGCCGCGCAGCACGGCGGCCGTCGCTACAGGGAGTACTGCGGGATCTTCAGGGTTTCGCCGTCCTTGGTGGCCGAGAGATGCGCGTAGTAGCCGGGCACGGTCATGTTCAACGCATCGAGCACGTCCACCGCCGGCTTGCGGCCGCGGAGAATCGCGTCGATGAAATCGTCGCCGAGATAGCCGTGCGAGCCGCCGTGTCCACCCGGCGCGACGCCCGGTGGCAGGGCCCATTTCTTGGTCTGCAGGCCTTTGGCCTTCGCCTCCTGGAGTCGCTGCCGGCCGCGGGCCTCGCCCACGAAGCCGTCGGTCCGCCCGTTGTGCCAGTCGTAGCCGGCGTACTCGCCCCGCAGCCGGCCCGCTTCCAGGTACTCGCCCTGGGAGCCGCAGATAATGATCCGGCACAGCCCCCCTTCGCGCGTGCGGAACAGCCCGACTTCCGAGTTGAAGATGTTGCCGATCCCGTTGGGCCGGCGCTGGCTCTTGTCGAACGGCGCGGTTCCCCGGCAGCTCACGTCCAGGAAGCTGCCATGGGTGACGCTGATGTAGTACGCCGTCGCGTGGGTGGGATACCACATGGGCGCCCCGTTCTTGCGCCAGTCCTTGTACGAATCCAGCTTGGGCGCTCCCAGCGTATGGGGATGGCAGTACTCCCCTTCGCAATAGACGATCTGCCCGAAGACATCGGCCGCGTACAGCTTCTCCATGGCGTACAGATCGTCGCGAAAGGTCGAGGTCTCGAACATCGCATAGACCAGGCCCTTGTTCTTGCGGACGCATTCCAGCAGCCGCCCGGCATCGTCGATGTCGCCCCGGAAGGCGGGCACCGCGGTGCATACGTGCTTGCCGTGATTGAGCACCTCGATGCAGTGCTTCGCGTGCGAGGGGGCGTCCGTCGCGACGAAAACGGCCTCGATGCGGTCGTCCTTCACCATCTCCTCGAGCGACGGATACGTCTTGGCGCAGCGGACCGCTTTGGCCAGGGCCGCACCGCGGTCGGGGAACAGATCGCTGACCGCGACCACCTCGACGTTGGGATGGTTTTGGAATTCGAATTGCGCCGCGAACTTGCAGACGCCATAGCCAACCAGCCCGACCCGGATTTTGCGGTCGCTGAAGGGCTGCCAGGCTTTCGTCCGATCGAAATCGGTCTTGGTCTGGTCAAAACCGGCAATGACTTCGGCGCCGGGGGCGCGGCTCGCCAAAGCAGAGGCGGCCGCCATTGCGGTGGCCGTGCTTCCCAGAAAAGAACGGCGGGTGATGTTCGCTGGCATGGTTCGGTCTCCTTCTCGAGTCTACTGTCCTGTTTCTGTGGACGATCAGGTTTGACGGTCTACTTCCTCCTGTCGGTGGGTTCGTTCGGCTCCTGCTCGCCAAGGAGCCGGCGGAAGTCAAAGCGGGCGAGGCGAAGGAAGTCGCGCCAGGTCTTGCCGCCGGGGTTGCCGCCCTCGTACAGGCAGAGGATCGTGCCGTCGGGCAGGCGGGCCAGGCAGGAGCACGAAGCCGGACCTGCATGCAGGAGCCTCGCCACCGGCCACGTCCGGCCCTCGTCGGTGCTGCTGCGCACCGTGAGGTTCACCCGGGGCAGTTTCGCCTCGGTGCCGGCGCCCGGGTGGGGATGCGGGTTGCTGAAGAGCAGGCGGCCGGGGCCTGCCGTCGTGGACGTGGCGAATGGGATGTGCATGGAACCTGCCCTTTCCGAAGATGCCCGTATTTTCTCTTGCGGCGTCTGCCACTTCAAGTCAGGCCTGGTTCAAGAAACGGCCTTCTCGGGTACCAAAGGATGGGTGGCAGCGGCAAGCGTAGTCTTCGTTTGTAGTGTGCCCGCAAGGGCATGTTTTGAAGAGAACGCCTTGCGGCGTCACTACAAACGCCCTTGCCGCTGCCACCCACCCAGACGGTTACCCGGTTCTGAACCAGGCATCAAGTCACGGCTGTGCCACCCAGTCAAAAAATCCGAGTTCTTCCAGTTGGCGCCGCAGCCGGACAGCTTCCTCCGGCGCCAGACTGCTCAGAGGCAGACGGGCGGGCCCGACGTCCACGCCGAGAAACTGCATCGTGGCCTTGGTCGCGCCCATGAAGCCGTAGCGGACGAGCAACTGGATCAGACGGACCGAGCGGAACTGCTCCTGCCGGGCGGCGGCGAAGTCGCCCTTTTCAAACGCGGCGATGAGCCGCTGATAAACCGGTGCGGCGAAATTGTACGTGCTGCCAACCGCCCCCTGCGCCCCCAGTGCCAAGGCCGCGAGCAGCATCTCATCGAAGCCGAACACCGCGTCGAACGATCCGTCCCGCAGGTGGCGGCAGAGCTGATATTCCATCAGGTTGCTGCTCGTGAACTTCAGGCCCGCCAGGGTGGGAATCCGCTCGGCGGCCTGGTCGAGGAACTCGGAGGGCGACACGGCCAGACCGGTCATGGTCGGAATCTCGTAGTAGTAGAACGGCAGGGACGGCGCCGCGGCGGCCAGATCCGCCATGAACTCCACCAGCGCCGTCACGTCGCGCGGCTTGAAATACGACGGCGCCAGCGCCGCGATGGCCCGCGCGCCAAGCTGCTGGGCCTGCTTCGCCAGCACCCGGGCCACTTCCAGGCAGTTGTCGCCCACGTGGACGATCACCCGCAAGGGCGTGCCGCGTACGACGGCCGTCCAGCGTTCCGCCAGCGCCCGG
>VGYL01000799.1 GCA_016872975.1 Planctomycetota bacterium | reverse complement strand
ATGAATATGAGGGAAAGACCAATAATTCCGATGGTGCACACGATGGCTTGGGTGCTGGGGGTATCAGCCATCTGCGTTGTTGGCCTGGGGCAATGGCGCGAACGTACGGGGCCGGACATGGTGCACTTGAAGGCCGCGCACGCCAAGACATTTCGGCAACTGTACGAGGGCTGTTCTGAGGAGGCGATGCAGACCGTCGCCGGTGTTGAAGAGGTGGCCCGGACGAATCTGCCTTGCCGGCCGGGAACGGCGGTCGGCGTCCTGATGGCCAAGGCCCGGATTTACAGTCTGCGGATGGATAGGGAAGGCTTGGAACGATTCCTGACTCAATTCGAAAAGGAATGTGCCGGCACGGCGGTGGCGGAGCAGGTGGACATCGTTGCTTGTTGCGAGAGGGCATTCGCGTATCGGCTAATGGAGGATTGGCCGCAGGCCGTCCGGGCCATGGAACGAGAACGCGAGCTTCTGGAGCGCCGGGAACGTGCGCGGCGCCAGGACGAGGTTGCTGGCCTGGATGCTTTGTCCCGTCGCTTCTACCTCTATGTCCAGGCGCCTACGCAGGTCGCGGACCTGTATCGGTTCATGGGACGGGTCGAACTCGCTGCTGCAGAATACCGGCGGGCCCTGGAGTACTTGGATGCTCATGCCGAGACGATGAGACCGCTGGACCACTACATGCACAGGATCCATCGTGAAAGCCTTTGCCCGTGCAGGTACAAGGAGGAAATCCTGCCCCGAGCGATCCGGGACTGCGAAGCAGGACAAGATAGTCCGCTTGGCATCCTGGCTCGCCGCGTCGCCTGTGAAGCCGACCAGGGCGACTATCTGATGAAGATGGGCTTGGCCTACCGCCAGCGCCAGGCGCTGCAGGCGGCCCTGGAACACTACGACAGGGCGCAACGGGCGATGGAGGCGAATCGGTGCGCGATGGATTCTCTGGATCCCGAGGATCAGGCCAGATACCTCAAGCTGGGACAACACGTATTGAAGAACATCCACGTCTGCCACAGGGAGTTGACCAGGCTCGGTCAAGACTGAAGCAGGCGTCGTCCTCGCCGAGCGCCGGCGCTGCGCGCGGGGACAAGAGGAGGAAGGGAGGCGGCCCATGATTTTTGCCATTCGTCGGGGATTTACGCTCATCGAGCTACTGGTGGTGATTTCCATCATCGTGCTGCTGATGGGCATTCTCCTGCCGGCCCTGGCGGGCGCGAGCCGGGCCGGCAAAGCCATGAAGTGCATGGCCCAGATGCGACAGATCGGCTTGGCGACCGTGATATATGCCGATGACCATGGCGGCCGCTTGCCGCGCAGCGCTCATTCCGCCATGGCGTTTCGCGAGATGCCCTGGGGTTTCGCTCTTCGCCCCTATCTTGGAGCGTGTGCCTGCGAGGGCTACAGCGTGAAATCCATGGCCACCGACGGTGAGGGGCCGACCTGGCAAACGCTGTTCAACGGTCTGTATCGCTGCCCGATGGATCGCCGACGGGACAAGCAGTGGAGCTACGGCAAGAACGTGTATCCCGAGCTCACCTCGGAAGAAACCGGCGGGCCGACGTGGACGCACATCCACCGAATTCCCCGGCCGGTCGCCACCATCCTGTACGGAGAGCTACGGAACCATTCCTCGTGTGACCATTTCATGTCCCATTTCTGGTCCGCCGGGGGCGAGCCGGACGTGGATGCGGCCCGCCATGGCCAGCGTTCCAACTATGTCTTCGTCGATGGCCACGTCGCGGCTGCGAGGTTTCCGGAGACATTTGAACCATCGAAACACCTCGATAACTGGAACCCGGCAACAGCGCAATAGGGCCATCTGCAACAGCGTGAATACCGGATTCTTTCGCCGTGAGGAATCCTGGTGGAGGGACGTCTATGAGAGGCACGAGCCGAGGAGGTGTGACCATGAAAGAACGACAGATCTTGCTGATTGCCATTCTATCTGTGGCTGTGGTGGCGGCGTGTTCCTTCGCCAGAACGGTAACCCCAATGATAGGAGGCGGCCAAGTCAGCGCCCCGATGGTTCACGTTGGCGTCTTCTACGACTATGCGGAGAACCGTATGTCGGTGGACGTGGACACGAGTCTTCCCATGCCTGCGATGAGGCCCCTGGCGCCGGGCGATGAGTTCGACCCGGCACAACCCTGGAGCGTGCTCTCCGGCAAGGCGTATGACTTTCAGTACGGCTGGATTGCCGGCGGTTATTTTGTCCTGCCGGAAGGAGCGGCGGTCTGGGTGGAGCTCCTGAGTCAATCACCCGGTCTGGAGACGTACCGGGGCAACAAGGACAAAGGAGGCTATCTTCCTATCTTCGGCACGGCGGGCTCCAGCCTGAGATGGAAATGGCCCGGGGTCATGACCCATAACACCTACGCCGTCCGCAACCCGGCCGACATGATCTACTCGGCCACCTACCGGGTCTACTTCGGCGACAGCTTGACCGGGGACCCCGTCCCCGCCTATGACTGCACGACCGTCACTCTCTGGCTGGCCGTGCGAGGCGATCCCCGACGGGCCTGGGATCCCAAGCCTTCGCAGGGTGCATCATCCGATGCCGAAGAGAGCGTCCCCCTGACCTGGAGACCGGGAGACAATGCGGTGCAACACGATGTCTATCTGGGCACCGACGCCAACACCGTGGCCAGCGCGGATGCCTCCGACACCACCGGCATCTATCGCGGACGCCAGGTGATCGACGCCAACAGCTATGTCCCGGAAGACCTCGAGTGGGGGCAGACCTACTACTGGCGGATCGACGAGATCGACAAGGACAGGACCGTTGTCAAAGGGACGGTGTGGCGCTTCACCGTGACGGACTTCCTCGTGGTGGACGATCCTACCGGCAAACAGTCTATGTCGTGGACCTACGATAATACGACCACGCCCTTCTACTCGGAGGTCTGTCGCGAGTGGGCGACGCCGCAGGATTGGAGCAGACAGGCCATCAAGACGCTGAGCGTGTGGTTCCGCGGTCACCACGATAATGGCAGTGGTATGTTGTACGTTGTCCTCCAAGATGCCACGGGCGCGAGCGCTGCAATACATTATGCCGATCCGAGTGTCGTGACGTTGGAGAGTTGGTGGCAGTGAAATATCGACCTGATCGGACTCAGGGAGATCGGCATCAACGTGGCCGGCATTCAAAAGATGACCATCGGCGTGGACAACAGATTCGCTCCTCCACAGCCCGGCGGCAAAGGGACCCTGCATCTGGACGAGCTTCGACTATATCGCCCCGGGTGTCGGACGGCTGTCTTGCGGTGAGCGCATACGCTGAAGTATTATGGAATCAATGCGCTGGGCAATCCGTACCATGAAGAAGGTCCGTGTCATTCATTGGCTCGGGCTCTTCGCGCCTGTCTTGCTGCTGGCGACATCCGTTCGGGCGGATGGCGCGGCAGACTTGAAACAGGCCGAAGGGCTCTACAAGGCCGGCAAGTACGGTGAAGCCGAGCAAATCTATCGAAAGATCCTGCAAAGCAAGTCGGGCAATCCGGAGATGGCCTATCAGGCCGGTCGGATGCTGCCACGGGTCTACTTAGTACGACAGCGCGAGATAGGCTCAAGCGAGCGAGGGTTGGCGGTCGATAACTCCTTGTGAACCATGAGTTTATAAGGAGAATGGACATGGATGTTCAAGAGATCAAGGGCGTGGGTCGGCAGTTGGGAAAATTCCTGGGTGAATTCGAT
>VGYL01000798.1 GCA_016872975.1 Planctomycetota bacterium | reverse complement strand
AGCACAGCTTCGGCTCTGCCTTTGAAATCAAGAATCAACCATCAAACATCATAAATCAGGAGTTTCAGTGGCACAGGCAACCACCCAGCCCCAACCGTGGGAGTTTCAGCTTGGCAGTATCGAGGATCTCCGGCGCCTGAGCCGGCGGTTGGGCGTCTCGGTGGAGGCGGTCGAGGATGTCTCGATTCTGGCGCAGCCCGTTGCGTTCGCGGGGCTGACGATCCCGAACTCCCTGGCGGTGCACGCGATGGAGGGGTGCGATGGGGACGCCCAGGGGCGTCCTGAAAGGCTCACGATCCGGCGCTATGAGCGGTTCGCCGGCGGCGGGGCCGGCCTGCTCTGGGCCGAGGCCATCGCGGTCGTTCAGGAGGCCCGGGCCAATCCGCGCCAGTTGTGGCTGCACGAGGGCAGCAAGGAGGCCTTCGCGGCGATGATCAAACGAGCCCGCGAAAAGGCCGCCGAGGCCAACGGGGCCGGTCATCGACCCGTTCTCGTCGCCCAATTGACCCACTCGGGCCGCTATAGCAAGCCCGGTCCGGTCCCCCGGCCGATCATTCCCCAGCGGGATCCCTACCGCGATCCGTTGGCGCCGCAGCCGAAGCCGGACACGAATCGCCAGAGCCGAATCCCGGACGACTGGCCCATCATCACGGACGAATATCTCGATCAGCTCCAGAATACGTACGTCGAAGCGGCACGAATCGCATTCGAAGTCGGCTTCGATGCCGTGGACATCAAATCGTGCCACGGTTATCTCATCAACGAACTGCTGGCCTGTCACAACCGGCCCGGCAAGTACGGCGGCTCCTTCGAGAACCGGACCCGCTTTCTGCTGGAGGTGGTGGACCGCATCCGGGCGGAGCTTGGCGACAGGGCCCGCATCGTCACGCGGCTGGGCATCTACGACGCGATCCCCTACCCCTACGGCTGGGGCGTGGACAAGAACGACTACACGAAGCCCGATCTGACCGAGCCGAAAAAGTTGATCGGCCTGTTGCAGCAGCGCGGCGTACAACTCATCAACATCACCGTCGCGAATCCCTACTACAATCCGCACGTGGGCCGGCCTTTCAACGAGCCCATCGCGGGCGGATACGCGGAGCCGGAACATCCGCTGACCGGGGTGGCGCGGCTCGTGCAACTGGCGGGCGAGGTGCAGAGAGCCTTCCCCGACATCGCGTTCGTCGGCACCGGCTATAGCTGGCTGCGAACGCTGTTCGCCAACGTGGGAGCCGCCACCAAGGCTCAGGGCCTCATCACCCTGATCGGCGCCGGCCGGATGGCGTTCGCCTATCCCGACTTCGCGCAGGACATCGTCCGGCATGGGCGGATGTTCCCGGAGAAGGTCTGCGTCGGCTGCAGCGCCTGCACGCAGATCATGCGCGACAGCGGCCGGACCGGCTGCGTCGTGCGCGACAACGAGGTCTACGGGCCGATCTTCGAGCTGGGCCGCAGGAGCGACCGGGATAACCTGCTGCGTCTGGGAGCCGCCTGCCGCCAGTGCCAGGAACCGACCTGCCAACGTGGCTGCCCGGCCGGGATCGAGATCCCGCAGTTCATCCGCCTGTTCCTCGAGGGCAAGGAGCGCGAGGCGTATGAGGTCATCCGCAAGGCCAACGTGTTTCCGGAGGTCTGCGCGTGGCTGTGCCCGGTCGAGCACCAATGCCAGGGCAACTGCCTGCAGCACTTCATCGGCGACGGGGCTGTGCCCATCGCGGACATCCAGAGATATCTCGCCGAGCAGGCGAACAAGAACGACTGGTCCAGGCTGCGTCTCCCCGAGAAGGCGACGGGCAAACGCATCGCCGTCATCGGGGCCGGTCCGGCGGGTCTGGCCTGTGCCGCCCGGCTCCTCGAAGCAGGCCATACGGTGACCCTGTTCGACAAGAGCACCGCCTTCGGCGGCGCGGTCGAATCCGTGATCCCGGCCGACCGGCAGCGCACCGCCTTGAAGAACGAACTGACCGCGATCTTCGCCAACGTGCCGAAGGAGCGATTGATCCTGAATCTCGGCCAGAAGCTGGACGGCAATCACAACCTGGACACGATCCTGGCCCAGGGTTTCGACGCCGCTTTCATCGGACTGGGCCTACCGAAGGCCGCCAACGTCACTGACAAGCAGATTGATGGGTTATCCAACGCGATGGACTTCCTGGCGGCGGCCAAGCAAGGCCCCGGTCTGGACCTCACCGGCAAGTCCGTCGCCGTCATCGGGGGTGGAAATACCGCGATGGACGTCGCGGTCACCGCGGTCCAGCTTGGCGCCGCGGATGTGTATCTGATCTATCGGCGCTCTTTCAGAGAGATGCCGGCCTGGACCGCCGAGCGGAACCGGGCCATGATTGCCGGGGTTCACTTCCTGATCTTGACCCAGCCGCTCGAATACCAGTCCAGGAACGGCAGACTGACCGGGATCAGGCTCTGTCCCACCCGGCTCGGCGCGCCGGATGCCGGCGGCCGGCGCCGGCCCGAATCGATAGAGTCGAGCGCCTACGATCTGGATATGGACCTCGTGATCGAAGCGATCGGCCAGGCGGCGCCGGACAACATCGACCAGATGCTTCCTGGCGTCGCTTTCGAGCGGGGCCTGATCCGCACGCCAGCCGATTCGCTCGCCACGTCGCGGCGCGGCGTCTTCGCTGGGGGCGATCTCGTTCGCGGGCCAGCCACGGTGGTGGCCGCCGTTGCCGACGGCATGAAAGCGGCGGGAGAAATCGATACATTCCTCAACCAGCATTGAAGGGTTTTCCGCATGACAGACAGACCTGTCGCGATCGTCACGGGCGGCAGCCGCGGCATCGGCCGGGGCATCGCCCTGGAATTGGCCAAACTCGGCTACGACCTGATGATCGCTCACTTCGACTTCAACGAGCAGGGCCGGCCGGACGAAGGCAACGCCCGTGAGACACAAAGACTCACCGGCGACCTGGGCGCGCGGTGCGAAGCCCTGCGGGTGGATGTCAGCAAGGACGAGGACCGCCGCAAGCTCGTCCAGTTCGCGAAGAGCACGTTCGGCCGCTGTCACATGCTCGTCAACAACGCCGGGGTCGCCCCCACCAAGCGGCTCGACCTGCTGGAGGCCACGGAGGAGAGCTTCGACCGCGTCCTGAGCATCAACCTCAAGGGCCCCTACTTCCTCACCCAGATGATCGCCAACTGGATGGTCGAGCAGAAGAAGCAGGACCCGACCGGCGAGTACCGGATCGTCAACACCAGCTCGATCTCCGCCTACACGAGCAGCCCGGCCCGCGGCGAGTACTGCATCAGCAAAGCCGGCATCAGCATGATGACGGCCCTGTACGCGGACCGCCTGGCCGAGTTCGGCATCGGCGTCTTCGAGGTCCGGCCCGGCATCATCAAGACCGACATGACCAAGGTCGTGACGGAAAAGTACGACAAGCTCATCGCCGAAGGCCTGACCCCCATCCAGCGCTGGGGCATGCCCGAGGACATCGGCCGCGCCGTAGGCGCCATCGCCGAGGGCCGGCTCGATTTCTGCACCGGCCAGGTCATCAACGTCGATGGCGGCTTTCATTTGAGAAGGCTTTAGGATTTATGATTTACGAATTATGATTTATGATTTGGCTTCGCCGGTCGTGCGCACGGGCGCGGACGGACGCGTCAAGCGTCCAAATCATAAATCGTAAATCATGAATCGTATACCCATCAGGAATCATATTTCGGCGGT
>VGYL01000797.1 GCA_016872975.1 Planctomycetota bacterium | reverse complement strand
CCACCGGGAAGATCTTGATGCGGGCGTACCGGACCAGGGAGAAATCGGGGTAGGGGAGCTCGTCGAAATCCATCAACGGCTCCCGCTCCGGCGTGGCCACCATTTTCCCACCGTCCAAGTAGGCGATTCCCCGGACGCTGTCGGCCGTCCGCCGGCCTTCGATCGCGTCCAGCAGCTCGCGCATCGTCTCCTCGCCCTCGCCGAACGCGACATAATCGATCCCGTTATGCAGGGCTTCAACGGTGTTTTCCCCCAGGAAGTGCTGCCCGCCGGCAATCGTGACGATTCCCCGTCGCTGGTAGAACTGGGCCAGCTCGTAGAGGCGGGGAGCGGTGCTGGTCAGGCCGCCGTAGAATCCGACGACATCCGCCGGTCGGTGTTCCTGGAGCCACTCGTGGTCGGCGCCGCCGTCCGGGCCTCTCGGCCCGTACCGGCCCAGGTTGTTCTCGTCGATGACCTCGGCATCCCAGCCTGCGCGCTCGTGCACGGCCGTGGCAACGCAGACCGGACCCAGGGCGGTGGTCTTGCGGGCGATCCGGGAGTAGATATTGAAAGCCGGAAACGCCGGCACGATGATACGCAACCGATGTCTGGCCATAGGTACCTTCGAACTCTACAGTGAATAGGCAGAATCATTGTATGCCATCAAGGCCAGGATCGACGAGACTCGGACGCGCGGATCGAAGACCCGCGGCAGGATCCTGGCGATGAACCTCGACCGCTCCATGCGGCGCGACGCCAGCAGACTGCAAAGCCGTATCGCAAAGAGCAGCCGGTAGCGGAACCGCACCGGGTCTATGGTATTGTGCTCTTTCCAGAAACCCATATCCCAGTAGTAGTGGAGCCGTTCGAGAATGGAGGAAAAAGAGTACACCTCCCGGCTCACCCGCCGATAGCCGTCCAGCAGCTCCTCCGCGGTCATCCGTGCGGGCGTAAAGACCACGTGCTTCGTGTCGTAGCGGCTCCAGTCCTTGTGCAGAATGCGCCCTTGGGCCTCGAGACGGGCAAACAGCTCGGTGCCCGGAAACGGGGTGAGGATGTTGAACACCGGCGCCAGGAGACGGCTTTCCCGGATGAAGTCGATCAGCTCCTCGAAGGCGGAGGGGCCCTCGCCGTCGCTTCCCAGGATGAACGAAGCCTGAACGAGCATCCCGTGCGCTTGGATTTTCGCAATGACATCGAGGTAATCGTATCGCCGGTTGACCGTCTTGTGCATCTGATCGAGCGTGTCGGCCTGGAGGGATTCGAATCCGATGAAGATCGCGCCGCAGCCGCTGACTCGCATCGAGGTCAACAACTCCTGTTCCTGTGCGATGTTCATGGACGCCTGGCACATCCAGTTGATGTTCAGCGGTTTCAGTGCCTGGAACAGGTCGCGGGCAAATGTCTTGTTGGCGATGATGTTGTCATCCGCGAAGAAGATCGACTTCTTTTTCTTATACGTGGCGCCGAGCCCCTGGATGCTCTCGATTTCCCGCACCACCTGTGCCACCGTCTTGTTCCGGATGCGTTGTCCATCGAAGGCGTGGACGCAGCAGAACTCGCATCGGTAGGGACAGCCCTTGGTGGTCTGGACGACATCGGAGAGGTACCGGCCCCGGGCCAGGTGGGTCCTGACCGGCAGCGGCGAACACGTCAAATCCGCCGGTTTCCCCGCCTGATAGACTCGCTTGAGCCGGCCCGCCTGCGCATCGTGCAGGACCGCCGGCCAGACCTCTTCCGCCTCGCCAATGACCACGCTGTCACTGTGCGCCAGGGCCTCGTCGGGAAGCAGGGACGGATGGATTCCCCCCAGGACCGTCTTGACGCCCTGGGTACGATATCTTCCGGCGATCTCATAGGCGCGCGGCGCGAACATGGTCATGACACTGATCGCGGCCAGATCCGCCCCCCAGGCATAGTCGATTTCCCCGATATTCTCGTCGAAAACGCGGATTTCGTGTCCCGCCGGGGTCAGGGCCGCCAGCGTGGGGATCGCCAGCCGGCAGGAGATGTACTTCTTCGCGAGCAGGAACTTCGAATAAAACGCATAATCGTAGAAGCTCTGGGCTCCCTGGGAGCCGCCCGTTGGGATGATCAACGCGATTCTCATCCAATCCCCCATTTCACAGCAGAAGGGCCCACAATCTCGGCGCTCGTCCAAGGCGTCTGCGATCGCCCTGTTCACGTAAAGGAAATGACCAAAGTGAAGAGTTGGGATTCTTCTGCCAAACGGTCAGAGCACTTGTCGGCCTTTGCCCTCCTGGATCAGCGGCACGTAGGTCTCCAATTCCGCCAGGACGCGCGGATGGGTCAGGTCGATCACCTGCCGCTTTTCATGCGAGAGATAGGCGGCCATGATGAGCATGGTGATGAACTGGCCGTATTCCAGGTTGAGCAGGGCGTCGCGGCCCTGTTCGAAGGCCTGGAGCGCATCGAGCCATTCCGCGATATAGCCGTAGAGGGCGATCTCATCGGGCTGCAGGATCAAAGCGCCGCGGCTGGCCTGCGACTTCTCCAGGGCCAGCTCGCTATCCAGGACCGCCGCTGCGGCCGCGTCGCTGATGAAGATGCCCGCCGGCGATTCCAGCGAGTTGACCGTATACGAGTAGCCCGGCCCGAACGTCTCCATCAGCAGCCGCAGGCCCGGCGCATCGTACATCCAGGAGTTGGTCGCCTGCACGATGCTGTGCTGTTTCGTCTGCGGGTCCTCGAACTCGATGGCGACGCTGGAGTAATCCTCCGCGGGGGCCGCCGCGTAGTCGACGCCGCGCTGCTTGAGTTGGCTGATCCAAGGCTCCTTGCCCCACTTGAGCAGGGCCATGGTGGCGTTGACCCGCAGGGGCTTGAGGTAGTTCATCGGCTTGCCCGCGGGTGTCACCATGTACATGCCGCAGGCGATACTGTGACAGCCCATATCGCAGCAGACGCCGCCGCCCTGGGTGGTCGGGTCCCAGAACCACGGCTCGTGCGGGCCGCCGTGCTCCTCGGCGCTGCGGGCCAGGTGAGCGGGGCCCATCGCCTTTTCCACCTGCGCCAGTTGCACCCGCGCCTGGACGACCGCCGGCATGTGGATCTGGTTCTCAAAATAGGCCGTCGGGACATTCATCGCCCTGGCGATGCGGACCAGCGTGGTCGCCTCGCCGAGGTTCCGCGCCAGCGGCTTCTCGACGATGATTCCCTTGAGCTTGGTGCCGCCCTCCACGGCCGCCGCGATCTGACGCATCATCTCCACCCGCGCGAAGTTCGGGGCAAACACACATATGACGTCCACCGCCCGCACCAGCTCCGCGATCGAGCCATAGGCCTTGGTGTCCCCGAGTTGATCCTGCCGGGCCAATTGGGCCAGGGCGTCCGCCCCCTGGAGGGCGTAGACCCCCGCGAACTCGGCGTTGCGAACGGACCGCAGGGCCCGCTCGTGGAATCTGGCAACAAACCCCGCACCGATCATTCCAATCTTCAACATTGGCCGATCCCCATACAAATTGTGAATTCACCGTTTTGAGCCCCGGGACGTGCACACCTCAGAACTCCATCGCGTCCCGTATCTACCGAAACCTCCCGGCAAATGCAAGAACAAATCGTGGCAAAATAGGCCGCGGGCCGATAGAATCACCCGGGCCGGGGGTGCAAAACGGTTCCTGCGCGGCGGTGGCCTCTGCCGGGCCGGGACGCCCGCGCAGGAACGGCCATCCACCTTCGGAGTGGTCG
>VGYL01000796.1 GCA_016872975.1 Planctomycetota bacterium | reverse complement strand
TGCCGATCATAAATGATCTGAAAACAGACATGATTGTCGATGAGGGTCTGCTCGACCCGGTGCGTCAACGCGGCACAACTGCGATCCGCAAACACCTGCGACGGGAAGCTCCGCAGGACCGCCACATCGGCCACCACTTCGGCCTCGCGCAGCAGATCCCGGCGGGCATGGAAGAACTGGACGAAGGGGGCCAGCGAATCCGACAGAGGCGCCTGAGAGCCGGGCTTGGCCACAATCTGCCCGTACTCAAACCAGCACAGGCAGCCCAGACAATCCAGATTGAACGCCATGGATTCCGCCATCTCCAGCGGCGTGACCGCGTAGGCGAACGCCAGGTTGTCCATGCGCCGGGCGACTTTGTACGTGCGAATCCGGGTGTAAAGCTGGCCGTTGCGATAGCCGGGATGCTGGCCCTCGTCCCAGAACGCTTCCCCCGCCGCCAGCAACCGGCCATGGTCCACCGGCGGCACGATCCGATCCCGGGGCCCGCCCGGATTGCACTCGATCAGGAGATCCTGGCGCAGCCCCCGGGCGTAGCGGCTCATGTCCTGGTAGGAGTCGGCCAGCGATTGGCAGCAGAAGTCCAGCCAGGCCCGGCGCAGCAGACTGTCCGGCGGGCCGGCCTTGGGGGGCTGAATCTCGCCCACATTCGGAACGCCCATCTCTGCCAGCCGCTCCGGCGTGAATCGCTCACGCAGGTACCGCCGGAAGCGCGCCACGGAATTCTCATCATGTCCCGGACCGACGCTGTAATTGTCGAAATGCAGCAGGTCGGCCTCGATCTCGTGAACGGCAAAGGAGATGATCTTGCGATAGTACGCCTGTGCCTCCGGATGGTTGCGGTTCCAGTAATAGCGATAGGCCGCCCCGCCGTACGTTCGGGGTTGGCCGTTCTCATCGAGCACGGCCCAATCCCGGGCCCGTGGCACCTCCGCAAACAGCGGCTCCCACAGAAAGGCCCCGCTGTAATTGTACACGCCCACGCGTAGACCGCCCTCGTGGCAGAGCTTCGCAAACCGGGCGGCCTCCTGCATGCTCTCCCGCTCGGCCACAAGCCCTGCCCCTTTGTAGCAGTGCATCATGACGAAATTGACCCCGAGGTCTTTCAGGCGGGCGATCATCTCCGGACTGTGCTCGCGCAGGTACGCGGCCCGTTGTTCCTCGGTGGGCGTGAACCCGCTGCTGCCGTCGCGGCGGACCCGGAACGACAGCGGCTCCCAACTGCCGGCCATGACGATGCCGTCGCGCGCCAGCCAGTCGGGCCGTTGACTCCGCGGCAGAGTCAGCGGCTCCGCCAGTGCCGGGCCGACCGCCACAAGAAGCAGGAAGATCTGCACCGTGATAGAGCAGGCTCCATGCCTGATCTGTGTTGGCACGATAAGCCCCTGCAGGTTTCTCCTCTTTCGGCTTGGCATCCGAAATCCTCCATCGAGCTGCACAACCCCCGCCTGTGCTCACAAACGTCCCCGGCAGGACTCGAACCTGCAACCTTCAGCTCCGGAGGCTGACGCTCTATCCATTGCGCTACGGGGACCCAACAGGCAAAAACCCGTTCACTACCGGCATTTTTACCACCGGTTACCCCTCCTGTCAACTCCTCGGATAATCAAAATCGTGGTGCGTCGTGCGGGAGGCGCAAGAAGGCCCGAAGCCGAGCCACGCGCGACACATGACGAACTCAGCGGTAGGCGGCACAGGCGGCGACGCGCCGCTCGATCTCTTCGATCAGACGTTGGTAGCCTTCTCCGCCGACGCCTCCGTATTGGGATTGCAGCCGGGCATCGGGGATTCCTTCGGGCAGGTCGGCCGCCAGGGGAAAGACCTCCCCGACGGTAAAACCGTCGGCCAGACGATTTTGCAGAGCGCGGGCGGCGGCCTCGTCGCGCGTCGCCTGCAGGGCAAATACCGCGCCGGCGCGGTCGGCCAGGAGATCGGCGAAGGAGAAGCCGCTTCCCCCCCGGTCGGCGTCAAGCTCTTCCTTGAGCAGACCGGCGGCGCCGCTGACCGCGGCATCGGACAGCACGGCCAGCACCGCGCTGACGCAGAAATGCTTGGTCCAGTCGGATCGCCCGCGGACCGCGACGCGGTACAAGGCCAGTCGCGTCGGCGCCTCGCGGTCGCCGGCAAAAACCGGCCCCAGCAGGCTCCCGACACGGGGGTGCCCCAGGAGGATGCCGAGGGCAAAGATGCCGGCCCGATTCTCCAGGACCGGGTCCCCTTGGACTGAACGAGTCCGGGCCAGGGCAAAGACCGTCTCCAGGCACCGGTTGAAAGTCAGTTCCGCCGGGTGCGTCCGCGCCGCCACCTCGAGCAGATGATCGATCTGGGCCTGCGTGGCGGCCAGCACCTCCTCGCTCACCGTGGTCGGCCCGAAGAGGTCCTTTCGCAGCTCCGGCGGCAGATGCAGGACGCCGTACGTGATCTCGACGAAGCCCGCCCCGATCGCCATGTGCCGCGTCGCATCCAGAAAAGGCCTGGAACGACGGTCATGGCCGAGATGAGAGCGGGCGACGGAGACAACCGGCGTGAGAAGCCAGTGAGGAACCTCGAAAGAACCGACCCGGCATCCATCCACCCTCAGATTCAGGGAGCCGCTTTCGATTCCTACGCCGCCGGTGAGCTCCAGATTCAAGAAGCGGGGTCCCGCCGTCCCCAGCGGCACCCGGGCCGATCCCTGGAGCGAAACCGAGTTCTCGGCCAGGCGCAGGCGCGCTTTTCGCTCCGGAGCCCCCAGCGAAAGACCCCAGGACAGCAGAACGTTGAGGTCGTGCTCCGTCAACTGGAGAGCACGAGTCTCGTGCGGCTCCAGCGAGGTCGGATTGTTGCCGCGGACGAGATGGACCAGCCGGCGTTTCTCGGCCGACGTTACGGGAGCCATGTCGAAGGGCAGCGGCTCGGACTCCAGCGACCGCCACGCGAGGATACCCAGACCCAAGGCGGCCACCGCCGCCAGCACGGCCATCTTCGGCAGCAGCCACAGACGCGCCCGCCGGCCGCGACGCCACGCCGCGCCCATCCAGGTGCCCAGAAGACTGCCCAGCAGAGGGAGCACACAACTGACGGCCATCAGCGGGCGCCATGATCCGGCGGTCCCGACCGCACACACCGAAACCGTCAGGGCGCCGGCCAGCGTCAGGACGAGAAGGCCGCTCAGGAGCCGACCCAGCCAGTTGGAGCCGCGCGGGAGTATCAGCGCGGCCAGGAAGCCCACGGGAATGAAGTACGCCGATCCGCAAACAGCCCCAAGAACGAGACGGCCGATCCATTCCCCGACCCGCCGTTCATCGTGCAGCTCCCACACGCCGATGCCTGGGCCGCCTCCGCTTGCCCCGCCAGACAAGGCGCGGCCTGCGAGAAGCAACACGTAGAGCGCCAGGACGATCCAGCCGACGTATCCGGCCCGATTCCCGGCGGAAGCACGGGGCTCCGCGCCCTGAGCATGGCTTGCCTGTTCGACCGGTACGGCCGGCTCGTCCTCACTTGCCTTCATGTTCTGCTCGCCGGCTCAGATCCCGGCCTGCCCGACGGTCCGTAGAGTTCCACGGGTCCGCCCGTTGGGAAAATGTCCATGTTTCGATCCATCGCCCAGGCACGTTGCCGGGACTGTTTCGCCTGGCAAAATCATCCTTCACATCGGTGCGCCAACAGGGCCAGTCTGCCAGAACCACGGCCCCGCTGTCAAGCGGATACAAC
>VGYL01000795.1 GCA_016872975.1 Planctomycetota bacterium | reverse complement strand
TGAGGAACGCAATGCCGTACAAGAATCGGCCTTGGATTGTCGTTTTCGCAAGAAAGTCTTACCAATATCATGAGGTACGACCGGAGGATCGTAGGTAGTCGCAGTTTCCCCTTGGCTGACCAGCATGCCTTGAGGATTGGTCCGACTGGCTGTCTTGACCGCCTCCTGTGAAGTTCCAAGGTAGACATCGCAGGTTGGAGCAAACGACGGAGATATCCAGTTCAGGACCACATCACAGAGCACATCCGAAGCTTCCGGACCGGGAGTTACCAGTGATTCCATGAGGACCCGCAGGTCTTGCTCATCCACCACGCCATCGCCCCAGGCGAACGGCCCGATATCGCACAGCGCATCGGCCTGGCCCCAGGAGTCGATGAGTCTGCCCAGATCCTTGATGTCCACGACGCCGTCGCCGTTGAAGTCCACGATCGGGATGATTGGCACTTGCCACAGATCGTTCTTGCCAACTCCGCCGGATCGGGGGATCCACCAGTCACTGAAGTAGAGGGTCCGTCCGTCCGCCGAGATATAGGGCTCCGCTTCTCCGGCAGCCGTGTTCAGAGAATGTCCCAGATTCACCGGCGTGGCCCAGGTGCTGTCCCTTGTCGTCCGTCTGGTCATCCAGATATCCCAATCTCCATAGCCGCCGGGCCGTGCCGACGTGATAAAGAGCACCAAGCCGTCGGGCGTGATGAAGGGGTGGCCGTCATACGCCGGACTATTGACCACCGGGCCGAGATTGACTGCCTTGCCCCAAGCATCTGACACGCTTGCCCGCGTGCTGACCCAGACATCCCAGTTCCCTGATCCACCGGGGCGGCTGGACCCGAAGTAAAGTTCCAGCCCGTCGGCGGTGATGCTCGGGCCCATATCAATACTTGAGCTATTGACGGGAGCGCCCAGATTGACGGGGTCAAGCCAGAAATCGGAGACGGATGCGCGCGTTGCCATCCATATGTCTGAGTCGCCATAGCCTCCGGCACGCACCGAGTCGAAGTAGAGCGATAGTCCGTCTGCCGAGAAGCACGACGAAAAGACCTGCTTGAACGGTGAAGCCAGGCTCACTGCCTCTGGCCAGGGATCCTCCGTCGTTTCGCGCCTTGACCTCCGGAAGGTCGGAACAGCAAACCCTTCCAGACAGGAGTAGCAGTACAGTTCGAGACCATCGGGCGAGATGCTGACGCCTCCGTCCTCCACCGGACGATTGATGCTCGGGCCCAGATTCGTGGCTTGACCAAAGGTGAAATTCGCGTACGCTGGGGGCGCATCGAGACCCGAGAGCAGAACAACCCCGAATAGAGACGCTACCACGATAGGAACCTCAAACAGTTTCATCTTACACCTTCCCTTCTGCCCGAAGGCAATAGATAGTATTGGAATCGTATTGACAGGTCTTTCTGCAGAAAAGACAAGTTCACAGTCGAATGGCAGGAGGATGGCATGGCGAAAATCGTCCGCCATGCTGAACCAAGAATCCGAGGGCGATTGGCCACTCATGACGGCGGACCACCGCTTCATGTCGGCATGGACCTTGGTTCGCTCGTGCAAGTAGTCGTAGTACCACGCGCGGTCGGCATAGGCGTAGGCATCCTGCGGGTCGGCCTCGATGCGACGGGTGTAAAGGCGGAGCATATCCTGCCAGTGCTCGGCCAATGTTTGCCCTGGACCCAGGGCTTTCATGGTCGGCACCGCAGGATCAAGATCGGCGGTCCACAACTCGAAGTACGGCGGGCGCAGGGCGAACACGAGCTTCGTGCCATCCGGGGCCCAGGAAGCCGCCATAACCTGACTGCTCAGGACCTTGACCGGTTCGTTGCTGTCGAGAGGATAGATCCACAAGCCGGTCCGATCCCCTACGCTGCTGCCGGCGCCCAGACACAGTTCCTGGCCTGTGGGGGACCACGCGGGTCTGCCCCAGGTGTCGAAGGGTACGCGCCATTCGGCCACAACGGCTTGCGAAACCAAATCCTTGACTTTGAGGGATCTGTTTTCCAGATACGCCACGCGCTGATTGTCCGGTGACACCGAGGGAAAGAGACTCGGGCAGGCCATGATCCGCTGCGGTTCAGTATCCGGGGCGGCGCGGGAGATGGAACAGAGGGCCTCATCCAGACGTGAGTGGAAGTACAGGTGCGCCGAGTCCTGGCCCCAGGAAGGCCAGCCGCCCCGAGCCAGACGCCGGGGCTCGGTGCCATCGGCGTTCATCACCCAGACTTCTTCATCTCGTGCCCAACGCGTTTGCTCTTTGCGTTCGGTGGTGGTCAACTCTTCCAGCCGCAGGCCCTGGCAATCACGCACAAAGGCGATATACTTGCCGTCAGGCGACCAACGCGGGTCCTTGCCGGGGACGATCAGCAGATCTGTTTCCTGGGTCGACGGATCGTAGAGTGCTACGCCACTGTACCCGTGCACGCCCAAGCTGAAGGCCAGTTTCTTACCGTCCGGCGACCACTGGGCACTGAACCCGCCGCCGATGACGCGACGGGCCTTGGCCGATAGGTCACGATGGGTCTCCTGGCCCTCCACCAGCGGTAGGAAGGCCCCTCCCTTCGGCTCCTGGTCGGGCGGATGCCAAGACCGCCCGGCGGCCAAGGTATCGAACACGTACTTCGTCGCCCAAAAGCAGAATTCACTCCGCGCGGTGGGCGTGCGCCGCACGATCTCGCGAAATACCGCCTCCGCCTTCTGGTTCTCACCCAGAGCCGTCCAGGCGCAGAAGAGGTGGTACTGAAAGACCGGTCGCTCCGGCCCAAGCTCGAGTGCTTCCTGGGCACCGGTAATGACATCCTTACACCGGCCCATGCGGATCAGGGTCTCCAACCGTTGCGCGGTCAGATCGAGGTACTGCGGGTCGCTCTTGGCCGTCAGCGCCCGCGCGCGGTCATACTCCCTGATCGCCTCCTCATGCTTGCCCAACTCCCGCAGGGCCACCGCCCGCAAAGCATGGCCCAGCGGGTCACTGCGGCGCAGGCTGGTCATAACCCGGGCATCCTCGCGCAGGTAGTCGTACTTGCGAGAAGCGTAGTACGTGAAGGCCCGCAGCCGGAGCGACTCGTAATGCTCCGGGTCAAGATCAAGAGCTTCGTCGAGCGCAGCAAGCTGCTCCTTGATCGTAGGGGCGGTCATGGCCCGCAGGAAATACGCTTCCGCACTTGGAGTACCGCGTTGACGCGGATCGGACGGGTCCTTCCCGCCTGAAGGCGGTACTCCGAACAGGAGGGCCTCGGCGCGATGACGATGCTCCTCAAACTGGTGGAGTTTCTCGGCATCCAGCGTGCCACTCTCCCAGAGGATCCGGGCCAGCAGCGCATGGGCCGCCCCGGCGACTTCCGGCGGTTCCTGGAGCAGGTTCCTGAGGATCGTCTCGGCCTCGTCGAACTGGCGGTTGTCCACGAGGATACTGGCCTGAAGAAGCCGGGCTGCGGAACCGACATACGGGCTGGAGAGGATGGGCCGGATCGTTTCCAGGGCGGTCGGACGATCGCCCCGGGCATGGTGCTCCCTCGCTTGGGCCAGAGTGTCCTTATCGCGCAAGGCTTCCGCCATGTCCTTGTGTTGGCGGCTTTCCGCAAGCCGGAGCCGATCCCGATTCCAGATGGACAGAAGCACGGCTACCCCGGCCAGCAAGACGACGAACGCCGCCGCACCAACCACCTGGGAGTGGTACCGGCGGAGGAACTTCCCCACGCGATACA
>VGYL01000794.1 GCA_016872975.1 Planctomycetota bacterium | reverse complement strand
GAAGAAATCGATCTGGGTGTTTCACGTGAACACCGGGGCGTGCAACAACTGCGACATCGAGATCGTGAACCTGCTGACACCGAAGTTCGACGTGGAGCGGTTCGGGATCAAGCTGGTGGGCTCGCCGCGCCATGCGGATGCCCTCCTGGTGACCGGCGGGGGGACGCGCCAGGCCGCGAAGCGCCTGCAGGAAGTCTACCGCCAGACCGCGAAGCCCTGCGTGGTCTTCTGCACCGGCGCCTGTGCCTGCGGCATGGGCATCTTCGAGAAGGGCTACCACATGGCCGGTCCCATCGACAGCCTCATCCGCGCGGTCGATCCGCAGGCGATCATCGCGTACGTGCCGGGTTGTCCCCCCAAGCCGCAGGCGATCATCATGGGCGTGGTCAAGGCACTGGCCGCCCTGCAACCGGAAAGAGAGTATGCAACCGAACGAGTTCCACAAACAGCTTGCGCCGATCCGGGATAGACTCGCGGGCCTCGACCGCACGGCGGACAACCGCGTGTTCCTGCCCTGCGAGGCCGCGCAGGTCTACGAGGTCTGCCGGTTCCTGTTCCAGGACCTGGGCCTGCGGTTCGTGATCTCCACCGGGATCGATGCCGAGGACCGGTTCGAGGTCCTGCATCATTTCTCGGACGACGCGTCCGGCTGCGTCGTCACGGTCAAGGCCTTCGTCCGCGACCGCCAGGCGCCCGAGCTGGACTCCCTCACGCCGCTGATTCCGGGCGCCGAATGGACCGAGCGGGAGATGCACGATCTGCTCGGCATCCGGTTCCGCCACCACCCCAACCTGCAGCGGCTGATCCTCGCGGACGACTGGCCCGAAGGCGTGTATCCCCTGCGGAAGGACGTGCAAGCATGAAAGAGCCGTTGCGAAAGTCCGTGCTGGCCGTCGGGCCGTTCCATCCGTTGCAGGAAGAGATGGAGTTCTTCCAACTGACCGTGGACGGCGAGAAGGTCACGGATATCGACGTGCGCATCTCCTACAACCACCGCGGGATCGAGAAGCTCAGCGAGACGCTGCAGTTCGACCAGGTGCCCTACCTGGTCTCGCGCGTGTGCGGGATCTGCTCGGCGTCGCACCCGCTGGCGTACGTGCAGGCGGTGGAAGAGATCGCGGGCGTCCAGCCGCCGGAACGTGCCTTGTACGTGCGGACGATCATCAACGAGCTGGAGCGGATCCACAGCCATCTGCTGTGGGTGGGCCTCGGGGGTCACTTCATCGGCTATGACACGGTCTTCATGTGGGCCTGGAAGTACCGCGAGCCTGTGCTCGATCTGCTCGAAGAGATCACCGGCAACCGCAACAACTACGGCAATGTCAAGGTTGGCGGTTGCCGCGAGGACATTCCGGACGAACTGATCCCGAAGATCAACCAGGAATTGGACGTCATCGAGAAGAAGACCGAGATGCTGACCAAGGCGGTCCTGGACGATCCGGTCCTGCACGCCCGGCTCAAGGGGGTCGGCGTCTTGAGCAAGGAGGACGGGATCAAGTACGCGGTGACCGGGCCCACGGCGCGGGGCAGCGGGATCGCCATCGACGTCCGGCGCGACGATCCGTACGCCGCGTATGCCGCTCTGGATTGGAAGGTCATCGTTCAGACGGAAGGAGACGTTTTCGCCAAGGCGGTGGTCCGCCTGCTGGAGACTTTCGAGTCGATCAAGATGGTGCGGCAGGCCCTCGCGAAACTGCCCAAGGGCCCGGTGGCGGTGGATGTCAAGGAGATCCCGCCGGGAGAAGGCTGCGGGCACGCCGAGGCCCCGCGCGGCGAGACGTTCCACTACGTGCGCAGCGACGGCGGCAATCGCCCCGTCCGCCACAAGATCCGGGCGCCCAGCTATGTCAACGTGCCATCCTTCAAGGCCTCGTGTATCGGTGCGGATATCGCCGATGTCACGCTGACGCTGGCGGCGGTGGACCCCTGCTACAGTTGCACGGAGCGGATCGCGGTTGTGGACGGGCATCACGCGGTGCTCCACGACTACGAAGAGCTGCTGCGGCTGAGCCGCGCGAAGACGGCAACGATCCGGAAAGACCTCGGTGCGCCGGAGATGAACTGGGAGGATTTCTAAGTGGACCGCATCCTGCTCTATCCGGTTTTCCTGCCCCTGGCGGCCGGCTTCGTCCTGCTGTTCCTGCCGCGCGGGGCGCGGCCCCTGTTCAAGCTGGTGACCGTCGTCGTTTCGCTCGTCGCCTTCGGGCTCGCGGTCCAGATCTTTCGGCTGGAGCAAGCGGCCTACGATTGGCCCATCCTGGCGTTGGGTGAGTTTCAGCTCGACCTGCTGCTGACCGCCACGCCTCTGGGGTCCTTCATCCTGATGTTCGCCATGGGCTTCGGCGTCCTGATCACCCTGTACTCGCTCTCGTCGCGGGCCCCCGTGGCGCGGGCCAACGAGTACTATGGCTCCCTCCTGCTCGCGGTCGGCGGGTCGGCCGGCATCCTGCTGACCGACCATCTGCTGTTCCTGCTGATTTTCTGGGAGATCGTGACCGCGGCGCTGTATCTGCTGATCAGCACGGGGGGCAAGCACTCGGACTTCGCGGCCACCAAGAGCTTCGCCCTGATCGGCGCCTCGGACGCCGGCCTGCTGCTCGGCATTGGCATGGTCTGGGCGCTCTCGGGGACGTTTGTCATCTCCCAAATCCAACTGCCGGCGACAGGTTCTCTGCCGATCATCGCGTTTCTGCTGCTGGCGCTCGCGGCGGTGACGAAGGCAGGTGCGATACCGCTGCAGACCTGGCTGCCGGCCGGCGGGGAATACGCGCCCCCGTCGGTCATGGCCTTGCTGCCCGGCGCGATCGACAAGCTCCTGGGCATCTACCTGCTTCTGGTGACCGTCACGCGTCTGTTCGTCCTGGAGTCCGGTCCGCTCACGCTGGTGCTGGCGGTCGTCGGGGCGACCACGATCGTCGTCGGGGCAATGGTGGCGCTGGTCCAGCACAACCTCAAGAAGTTGCTCGCCTACAGTGCCATCAGCCAAGTGGGCTATATGCTTCTCGGGATCGCCACCCTGACGCCGGTCGGCCTCGCCGGCGGCATCTTTCACATGCTCAACAATGCCATCTACAAGTCCTGTCTGTTTCTCTGCGGGGGCGCGGTCGAGGAGGCGACCGGCACGGCGCGGCTGGACGCACTCGGCGGGCTGGGCCGCAAGATGCCGCTGACCTTCGCCGCCGGTCTGATTGCAGTACTCAGTCTTTCCGGCCTGCCACCGTTGAACGGGTTTGCCTCCAAGTGGATGATCTATCAGGCCGTTGTGCAGATGGGCGCCGGCGAAGCGGGGACAGGCGCTGCCCTGTGGCCTCTGTGGCTCCTGGCCACCATGTTCGGCAGCGCGCTGACGCTGGCCTACGGCGTCAAGATTCTCCACTCTGTCTTCCTCTCGCGCCTGCCCGACCGGCTCGCGAAAGTGAAGGAAGTCGCGCCTCTGCAGACGTTCCCGATGCTCGTTCTGGCGTCCTTGTGCGTGCTCTTTGGCGTCTTCTACATGGCCCCGCTGGGCACGTTCATCCTGCCCGCGCTCGGGATCGCCGCGGAGCCCGGCCTCTTCATCGGGACGTGGGATTCGCAACGGGCCACCTGGCTGCTTCTCGTCGGCATCGGTGTGGGTGTGGGCATCCTGGCGGTCTGGGCCTTCCGCAAGAAGCTCCGCACGGTGCCGACCTGGACGTGCGGGGAGATCCAGCCCAACGACGAGAT
>VGYL01000793.1 GCA_016872975.1 Planctomycetota bacterium | reverse complement strand
GACCGCGGGCGTGACGCCCCGGCCGGACGGGACGATCTGGAACGTGTCCGTCAGCAGGTCGCACTTGGGATAGAAGTCCACATCCTGGCCCGTACGGTTCGTCACCGTCACGATCATGTACCAGAACCGGCTCTGGCCGCCGGGGCCCCAGGGCATGACCATCTGCTGCGGATGCTCGTATCGAACCGTCACGGTCCAATGCCCGGCGCGCTGCACCACCGCCGGCCGCGGCGCCGCTACGCAAAGACCCGCCACCATGGCCGCCAGGATCGTCCCATAAAGCACGTGCTTTTTCATCGTCAGCCACTCTCCAGAGAACTCATGGAACGATGGAATACTGGAATACAGGGGAAACGCGTCCGCACGCCACCCGGCATTCCGACGTTACACCATTCCCTTCTTCATGTTCCGCATTTTCCCCATTTTACACCACGCGATACCAAAAGCCAAGAAGATTTTGGCGTGCGCGTCACATGGGGTGTGACCGCTCATTGTCCTACACATCTCGGCATGGAAATCGGCACGGTAAAACCGACTGGGTGGCATCGCCAAGGCCTGGGGCCTTGACGATGGGCGTGCCGCGGGCATCTTGCCCGCGCAGATCGAGGGCCTCTGGCCCTCGAATCGAAGGCGGGACGCCTTCGACACGCGCGGGCGCTCGCGCCCGCGACACAGACCATCGTCAAAGGCAGATCCTTTGGCGATGCCACCCAGATATGGTCTTGAGGTGTGAAAGAACCCAGCCGGAATCACTCTTGGGAGGGTGTGTGAAAAGCTGGTTCCACGTGGCATGGGCTTGGGGTCCCATGTGGCACAGCCGCCCTCGGCTGTGATCGAAAGGAACACCCCCGAGGGCGGGGGTGCCACTTATTTGGGGGTCCCCTTCCAGCCCATGGATCATCGGCAGGATGCCGATGCCACGAAACGCCACGGGCGGGACGCCCGTGCCCCTCTTCTCACACCCTCTTACAGGCCGTGGAGGGGGAAAACCTTAGCTTTGAGAGTGTCGAGGGTGGCCTGGAGGGCCGGCAGGACCGTTTGCCGCTGCTCGTTCGTGACCGGAACCTCCCGGTCGCGCAGACCGCCCTGCCAATCGGTGCTCTGGAGCATGACGCCGCCCATCATGGCCTCCAGGCCCAGATCGGCCTGCTGACCCGAGAGCACGGTCCAGGCCAGGGCCCAGGCCCGGACGGTATTCTCGACGTGGTAGCCGCCGCCGCCGGTCATCAGGATCGGCTTGCCGAAGCGCTGCAGGTGTTGGATGATCTCCACGTAGGCGTTGTTCGTCAGGTACAGGTGGGCCAGGGGGTCGCCCGCGAGGGTGTCCGCGCCCAGCTCGAAGACGATCACGTCCGGGTTGAAAGCCCCGATCAAAGGCGGCACAATCTCCTCGAAGGCGTGCAGGTACGCCTGGTCGAAGGTCCCGACCGGCAGGGGCAGATTCACGCAGTAGCCCCGTCCCGCTCCTGCACCGATCTCGTCCTCGAAGCCGGTCCCGGGAAAGAGGGTCTTGGGATTCTCGTGCAGCGAGATCGTCATGACATCGGAGCGTTCGTAGAAGGCGTGGGCGACGCCGTCGCCGTTGTGGACGTCCACGTCGAGGTACAGGACGCGCCGGCCCGCCTCGGCGAGGATCAGGCAGGCGAGGGCATTGTCGTTGACGTAGCAGAAGCCGGCGGCCCGCTCCGGGAAGGCGTGGTGATACCCGCCCGAAGGATTGAAGGCGACATCGGCCTCCCCGCGCAGGATCAACTCGGCGCCGACGAGCGTCCCGCCGGCGGCCAGCACGGCGTAGTCGTACACCCCTTTGAAGATCGGGCAGTCCTCGGTCCCGATCCCCATCGCCAGGGCCTCCACGTCCCACTTGCCCTGCTGGGCGCTCTTGAGGGCGTGCAGGTAGCGGGCGGAATGGAACTTCTTCAGGACCGTCCGCGCCGCCGGCACCGGGGCCACTTCCCGGATGTCGGGCCCGTACAGCAGGCCCATCGTGTACAGGACCTGACGCGTACGGCCGGCCCGCTCCGTCTTGAACGGACTATCCTCCGGGTACCGGTACTTCTCGATCTCCTGCGAATGGATGAAGACGGATCTTGGCATTGCTCCTCTTCACGTAGCATGGGCATCTTGCCCATGGCAATCACGGGCATCTCGCCCGTGAAAGCAGGGCCAGGATGGCCCTGCGACTCATGGGCGGGACGGGGTCCCCAAACGCGAACGAATGCGTTTGGGGGCCCAGGCCCATGCTACTGTTCTCCCTTGACCAGGTCATACGCGATATTGTACACGTCGCCGTCGAATTCCACGTTGACGCGGTAGCCGGAGTTCTGGAAGATGGCGAGCATGGGCCGGTTGTCCGGCAGGACCTTGGCGTAGAAGCGCCGCACGCCCCGCTGCTTGGCGACCTGGGTGATGTAGTCCAGCAGGCAGGTGCCCATGCCTTTCGCCTGCCACTCGTCCTGGACGAGGAAGGCCACCTCGGCCGCCTGCGTCTTGGGATCGAGGTAATACTGGGTGATGGCGACGATGTCCTCGCCGCCCGGGCCCGGCACCACGCCCACGATCGCCAGGTCGTGGCGGTAGTCGATGTTCGTGAGCTGCTGCACGTCCTTGTGCGGGAAGGCCACCGTGCGGGTCATGTAGCGGGTCCGCACCGATTGCTCGCTCAGCGAGTACAGCATCTCCGACAGGGCCGGCTCGTCCGTCGGCTTGATCGGGCGGAAGAAGATCTCCGTGCCGTCCCGCAGCGTGGCGTAGTGCTCCAGCTCCTCGGGGTAATCCACCTGCTCCCAGGCCAGCTCGATCTGGTCCTGGTAGATGTAGTTCCGCGCCTTGGCCGCCTGGATGAGGCCCTTGCGGAACTTCGGGTGGGCGATATTGATCAGGTCGAGCACGCGCTCGCGGATGCTCTTGCCGTGCAGGTAGGCGATGCCGTACTCGGTGACCACGTAGTGGACATCGCCGCGGGTGGTCACGACGCCGGCGCCTTCGGTCAGGTGCGGCACGATGCGGGAGACCTGCCCGTCCCGGGCCGTCGAGGGCATGGCGATGATCGCCTTGCCGCCCCGGCTGCGGGCCGCCCCTCGAATGAAGTCCACCTGGCCGCCAATGCCGCTGTAGAACTTGTAGCCCAGCGAGTCGGCGCAGACCTGGCCGGTCAGGTCGATCTCCAGACCCACGTTGATCGCCACCATCCGGTCGTGCTGGGCGATGACGTTGACGTCGTTGACGTACTCGGTGGGATAGAACTCGAAGAACGGGTTGTTGTCGATGAAGTCGTACAGCTTCTGGGAGCCCATGCAGAAGCTGGCGACCACCTTGCCGCGGTTGAGCGACTTCTTGGCGCAAGTGATGGCCCCGCAGTCGATCAGGTCGATGATCCAGTCGCTGAACATCTCCGTGTGGACGCCCAGGTCCTTCTTGTAGACGAGGAACTCGGCGAGGGCCTGGGGAATCCGACCGATGCCGCACTCGATCGTGCTGCCGTCGTCCACGAGCCGGGCGACGTTCTGGCCGATCTGCCGCAACGTCTCGTCCGGCTTGGGGACCGGTATCTCGATCATCGGCTCGTCGTACGGCACGAGCACGTCGATCGTGTTGACGTGCAGGAAGCTGTTGCCGTAGGTGCGCGGCATGCGGCTGTTGACCTGGGCGATCACGTAGCGGGCGTTGGCGGCCGCCGCCTGCACGATGTCCACCGACACGCCCAGACTGCACAGGCCGT
>VGYL01000792.1 GCA_016872975.1 Planctomycetota bacterium | reverse complement strand
TGATGCAGCCTGCCTGTGCGGCATTCATCGCGGCCGCCACTTCCTGGACCAACTGGTCGATATCCGTCGCCATCGCTTGCTTCAATTCCTCTGCACTTACCTGTTTACCGTCCATGACTTATTCTCCTTTCCAAAAAGGTTCATAAGTCACTGTAAACAAAGGAGTAACAGGGCGCCAGAAAAAAATCTCACACACGCCGCAAGCCGGGCTGGGTTCATCCGTGTGAATCCGTGTCGGAAGGCTGTTGTCGGTAGCCGGTAGTCGGTTGTCGGTTCCAGATGTCGCCGAAGAGCTGTTTTGACCAAGGGCGGGACGCCCTCGCCACGGCGGCTGGGCCACATTTCTGCGTCTCTTGCGCTTTTTGCGGCGAAAAGGGTTCCCGGTTCTCCGGACTTCGGTGGGGCAAGCCCCACCCTACGGGTTCTGATCCCTGCGTCTCCGCGTCTCTGCGCGAGTAGCCTCGTGGTTGCGGCCGCAGGCCTCGGCGCGTCTCTTTGGGGCGAAGAAGGTTCGATTAGCCGTCCTCCGTCTGCTCCGTGCCCTCGGTGTCCTCTGTGGCTGGAGACCGTCGCTCGGCTCTTGTGGCTCGAAGGTTGTTCGGAAACTGCGTTCATCGGCGTTCATCTGCGGTTGGAAGTTGTCGCTCGCAGGGCGGAGGCGGTAGTCGGTTGGTACGTAGTTGACAGTTCTCAGTTGTCGGTTCCCAGTTGATTCCATAGCCGAGGACGGCTGTCCTGCATGTCTTATCCGCATTGCTACTTGTTGAAATCTTGTTTTCCTGCGCAGATTTCTCGGGACGAGGAACGTAAGCCTTTGAAACACAAAGACCTATGTCTCGCACCAAGGCGCCCAGGCCACAGAGGCTTGAGGGTTCGGCGTCCTCCGTATTCATTCTCCCTTGGCGCTTTTGGCGTCGTGGCGCGAGAACAGGTTTTGATTGCGGCCGCCGGGCTGCGCTGGGTGGTTCGTGGTTGGAAAGCAGTTGTCAGTTGCTATGGAGTTCCCAGTTGCCGGCAAGAAATCCGTGCTACTGACCCGCAACAACGGAAAACCATTTTCCAGATCTTTTCACGAGGTCCAGATAAGTCCCTACTGCATAAGGAGTTATTCTCACACAAAGCCACGAAGCTCACGAAGTGGGGAGTAGTCGCAGGCGTTCTTCTCTTTGTGGCTTCGTGCCTCTGTGTGAGTTGATTTGGCTCCGGCCGAAGGCCGGGCTGGGTTCATCCGGGTAAATCCGCGTCTTGAAATGGAAACGCGCGAATGCCGAAGGAGGGAATCGAACCCTCACCCCCTTGCGGGGACAGGATTTTGAATCCTGCGCGTCTGCCAGTTCCGCCACTTCGGCGCTGAATAAGAGGATTATCGAGGATCGGGCGGCGAATGTCAACCGGCAATTCGCGGACCCTTCTCGTGAAGCGGTTGCGACACTCGTTACGGTTGCGTCGTGTGTCCCGCGGCGTTCGCGCCGTTCGACGCCCGACGAAACGAGCCGCGCCGCCGCGGACGATCGACGCACAATTGAAGGCAGGCGAGGCGCTACTCTTCCGAGGGGTGGACGCGGGCGATGAGGCCCTCGTTCGGGCCCAGCTCGACGTATTCGCGGACCTTGCCGCCGACCCGGGCGGGGTCGGTGCCCAGGATGACCTCGCCGACGACATCCATGTGCCGGGGGATCTCCAGGCGGGCGCGGGTGCCGCCGAGGTTCACGGCGATCAGCAGGGTCGTCTCGTCGTGCTCGCGGACGAAGGCAAATACGTTCCGCCTCTGTCCGGCGGGCAGGTAGCGCCCGATCTGCAGAGCCGGCTCCTTGTGGCGCAGCTCCAGCAGTTGCCGGTAGAACGCCAGGAGCGAGCCGGCGTCCTGCTTCTGCCTTTCGACGTTCGCCTCTTCGTAGTCCGCGGCGAGCGGCAGCCAGGGCTCGCCCGTCGAGAAACCCGCGTTCGGCTCGGCGCTCCACTGCATGGGCGTCCGCTCCGGGTCGCGGCCCAGCCGGATGCCGGGAAAGGCCTTGGCCACGGGATCGTGGGCCTCCTCGTCGGAGACGTTGACATCCTCCATGCCGATCTCGTCGCCGTAGTACATGGTGGGCGTGCCGCGCAGGGTCAGCAGCAGCAAGGCCGCGATCTTCGCCTGCTCGGGCCCGACCCGGCTCGCCACCCGCGGCTTGTCGTGGTTGCCCAGCACCCAGTTAGGCCAGGCAAACGCCGGCAGCGACGCCTCGTAGGTATTGATGCCGGCGAAGATGTCCATGGCCTGCCAGGGCAGGAGAATCAGTTGGAAATTGTAGGGCAGGTGAATCCCGCTGTCGCTCTCATGGCCGTAGTAGCGGACCAGCTCCTCCACGGGCAGGTACATCTCCCCGATCAGCACGCGCTCGCGGAACTCCTGCGTGACCTGCCGCATCAAGCCGACGATCTCATGCAGCTCGGGCCGGCCGCCGGAATACGCCGGGATCAACTGGTGATACGGCGACATCTCGCCCTCGACGTACTCCGGGTCCAGCGGGTTGTCGCGGAACTGCTCGTCCTTCCTCACGTGCCACAGGGCATCCACGCGGAACCCGTCCACGCCCTTGGCGAGCCAGAACCGCATGACGTCGAGCATGGCCTCCTGCACCTCGGGATTCCGCCAGTCCAGATCGGGCTGCTCCTTGAGGAAGCTGTGGCAGTAGTACTGCTTCGTCGTCTCGTCCCACGTCCAGGCCCGCCCGCCGAAGACGCTCAGCCAGTTGTTGGGCGGCTCGCCGTGGTGGCCCGGGTTCTTCCAGATGTACCAGTTGCGCTTGGGATTGTCCCGCGACGACCGCGATTCGAGGAACCACGGGTGCTGGTCCGACGTGTGGTTGGGCACGAAGTCGAGGATCAGCTTGAGCCCGCGCTGGTGGCAGGCCGCCAGGAGCCGGTCGAAATCCTCCATCGTGCCGAACGAGGGGTGAATCCCCTTGTAGTCGCTGACATCGTATCCATAATCCGCCAGCGGCGACGGGTGGATGGGCGAAATCCAGAGCGCGGTGACACCCAGCCATTTCAGGTAATCGAGCTTACCGAGAATCCCCGGCAGATCGCCGTACCCGTCGCCGTTGCTGTCCGCGAACGACAGGGGATAAATCTGGTAAATGACGCCCGTCTGCCACCACAGGGGCTTCTCCGCAAGCTGCTTGCTCATGCGACTGCTATTCCTTCATATGAAGCCGGCCGCGAGCCAGCGCCCGCGGGCCGGGAAAAGACCGATCCTCCGGCATATCCGCGCGACCGATCCACAGGCCGCCCCGGACCACGACGCCATTATAGCAGTCCTGCCCGCCTTTTCGAGAGGGAAAACGCCAGCCCGATCAGGAGACGTATCTCCCCGGCCGTCGGCTTTCTCATGCCTGCCTCAGCCAAAGAAAAGGGGACATTCTACTTTTCCACCTGTCCCCACGGTCTGTGACAATCAACAGACCAAGGACTCGGATGAGCATATCCCGGAGAGCGTCCGACCGCAAGGCTGCCCAAAGAGGAGAGGAGAGTACAGTACCGTTCCCGCGCGGCCTCGTGGCGAGGGCATCCTGCCCTTGCTCTTTCGTGTTGCGGGCGCGAGCGTCCTCGAAACGCGGGCAAGATGCCCGCGAGACGCAAGGGCGGGACGCCCTCGCCACGGGCCTGCGCGATAGCATTCGACCCGCCCGAATCGCAAGAACAGTCATCATCCGAAAAGCAGAATGTCCCCTTTTCCTATCTCGGCCAAGC
>VGYL01000791.1 GCA_016872975.1 Planctomycetota bacterium | reverse complement strand
CGAACGCGGGCCAGTTGTACGTCAAGATCGACAACACCAAGGTTCTCTACAACGGCGAAGCGGTGGACCTCAAACGCCGGCAGTGGCAGCCGTGGAACATCGACCTGGCGGCCGTCGGCGGGGTGAACAAGGTCACGAAACTGACGATCGGCATCGAGGGCGCCGGCGCGACAGGCAAGCTCTACCTCGATAGCATCCATCTGTACCCCCGCGTTCCGGAATTTCTCACTCCCGTCGAACCGGTCCGGACGGGCCTGCTGGCCGAGTACCTGTTCAACAATGGGGCCAATGACACGTCCGGCAACGGCCATCACGGCAGGTTCCTGGGCGAAGCCCGCGTCGGCGACAGCGTCTTGCTCCTGGACGGCACCGATGATGCCGTCGCCATCCCCCGGCTCGGCGGCGCGACCGCGACGCACCGGCAGTGCACGTATTCGATGTGGATGTACTCGTCTTCGAAACCGGTCACTTCCGCCATCATCGGCGGGATCAACTCCGACGGCTGGTCCGCCGGCGGTATTCACTGCAAGCTCTACAACGGCAGGGCCAATGCGGGCATCAACGGCCTGGCCGGCGGCGACCTCAACGGCACCACGATCGTCGAGGCCGACGAGTGGGTCCATCTGGCCCTGACCGTTACGGACAGTATCGCCACCATCTATCTCAACGGTCAGGCGGAGGCCTCCCGGTCCTTTGCCACGCCCCTGACGATGATCCTGGGCAATGGATGCATCGGCGCCTGGAACAACAACGGCGACATCCAGCGCGAGCTCAAAGGCAAAATGGATGACGTACGGATCTACAACCGGGCGCTGTCCGCGGAAGAGATGCTGTGGCTGGCCGGCCGCAAGGGACCGGTGCATAAGCCGTTCTGACGCGGTCGGTACAGATTCTATTCAGGCAATCCCGGAAAGGCTGTGGACGCAAGTCCACAGCCTTTTCTATTGGAGCTCCCGGCGCCGTCTTTGCGCCGGGCGGACCCGGGGTTAGAATGAGCCCATGTCCCGCGTTTCGCACACGGGATCGCCAGGTGGAACAACGATTGAGGATGGACCATGATGAGGATATCAAGACGTCAATTGCTCGGGCACGGCCTCACGGGGATGCTTGCCATGCCGTATATGGCTTCATCGTTGCGGGGTGGTACCGCGCCCAGCGCGAAGGTCACGATGGGGGTCATCGGCGTGGGCGGGCAGGGGATGCACAACCTCAAGAGCTTCCTGACTTTTGCCGACGTACGCGTGCTGGCGGTCTGCGATGTCGATGCGAAGCGCCGGCAGAACGCCAAGAACACCGTGGACGCCGCGTACGGCCACCCGGATTGCGCCGCCTACAACGACTTTCGCGAGATCCTCGCCCGGGGCGACCTCGACACGGTGCTGATCGCCACGCCGGACCATTGGCACGCCATCATGTCGATTGAGGCAGCCCGGGCGGGCAAGGACATCTACTGCGAGAAGCCGATCTCGCTGACGATCGCGGAAGGGCGGGCCGTGGCCGATACGATGAAGCGCCTCGGGATCGTCTACCAGAGCGGCACGCAGCGCCGCAGCATCGCCTGTTTCAAGTTCGCGGTGGACATCGCCCGCAGCGGCATGCTGGGGAAGCTCCAGACGCTGCACTGCTACTACCACAACGGCCCGACGTGCCCGCCGCAACTGGTGCAACCGGTGCCCGCGGGCTTCGACTATGACCGCTGGCTCGGCCCGGCGCCCTTCGAGCCGTACACAACCCGGCGCTGTCACGGCAGCTTCCGCTGGCAGTGCGACTATTCCGGCGGCCAACTGACCGATCTCGGGGCGCACTTCGCCGACCTGGCGCAGTGGGCCCATGGCGATGAGGAGACGAGTCCGACGCGATACGAAGGCTGGGCCGAGTTCCCCCAGGAGGGCCTGTTCAACACGCCCGTGAGATTCGAGGTCGTGGCCACGTATCCCGACGGCGTCCGCATGATCATGCACGATGAAACCGAGCCGGGCCGCGGCCCGCGCGGCAATAAGTTCGTCGGCACCGACGGCTGGGTCAGCGTGGACGACACCGGCAAAGTCACCGCCTCCAGCGATGCCATCCTGCGCAAGCTGAGTGCGACCCAGCGGGGCTACGAATACATGGAGGGCCACCACCGCGACTTCCTGAATTGCGTGCGGGCGCGGGCCCGGCCCATCGCGCCGCCCGAAGCCGCCCACCGCTCGACCACCGCCTGTCACGTCGCCAATATCTGCCTGCGTCTGGGCCGTCCGCTCCACTGGGACCCGGCCCGGGAGCGTTTCGTCCACGACCCCGAGGCCGACCGCCTGCTGGCCCGCGCCCAGCGCAGCCCCTGGCGGCTGTGAAGGAATGGAGATCTGGAATGATGGAATACTGGAATACTGGAATAATGGAACGATGGAATGATGGGTCGGGGCCCCCAGGTCACCCAATACTCCGCTGTTGCAGCCCGCAGTGCTCCGTTTGGGCCAAAATGGGGAGCAAGACTCGTTCGGGGTTCCGCCTTATGAATTCTGACGGACAAAACCGGTAATCGCGCCGCCCCCGTCGTTTCGCCGATGTGCCTCGCGCCAGGCAACGTGTGGTCGTAGGGTGGGGCTTGCCCCACCAGGAAGCCGGACCCAAGGAAAGCGGTGGGGCAAGCTCCACCCTACACATTACCGAACTTGCTTGTCAAAACTCATTAGGCGGGTTTGGCAGTCCGGCCTTCCTTGTTCGTTCCGCGCGGATTCCTTTGGAGGCGGCTGCGCCGCAAGACCTCTGGCCCCGCGTAAACGCGGAACTCCGAACCAGTCTTGCTCGCCATTCTTGGGATGGACGCAGTAGTGGGATGGCCCAATCGCGGAACCTCGCGGCCGGGTGGCATCGCCAAGGCCTAAGGCCTTGACGATGGCCGTGTCGCGGGCATCTTGCCCGCGTGTGTCGAACGCGCGAGCGCCTTCGAATCGAGGGCCAGAGGCCCTCGTCACGCGCGGGCGCTCGCGCCCGCGACACAGACCATCGTCAAGGGCAGAGCCCTTGGCGATGCCACCCGGACGTAGCGTCCCCATCATTCCATCGTTCCAGGCACCCGCCACCGGGAGACCAGACCGAATGTCGCAAGCTCACTGGTCTGCGGGGCGGGATGCGGCTTGTGTCTGTCTCTTGTGCGCGAGGACGTACAGGACCGGGAGCAGCACCAGGGTCAGCAGGTTGTCCGTGCAGGCGCCGCCGATGACGACGGTGGCCAGGGGCCGCTGGACCTCGCCGCCGATGCCGACGTTCAGCGCCATGGGGAGAAAGCCCACGATGTCCGTCAGGCCGGTGATCAGGACGGGGCGCAGCCGCACCAGGCAGCCTTCCCGCACCGCTTCTTCGAGCGGCCGGCCGGTGTCGAGCTTCTGGCGGATGAAGGTCACGAGCACGAGACCGTTGAGGATGGCCACGCCGCTGAGGGCGACGAAGCCGATGCCGGCGCTGACCGTAAAGGGCATGCCGCGCAGCCACAGGGCCAGCACGCCGCCCACGAGGCCCTGCGGGATGCCGCAAGCGACGATCAGGACTTCCCGCCACCGCTTGAGACTGAAGAACAGCAGCACGAAGATCAGGGTCAGGGACATCGGCACCACGAACATCAGCCGGCGATTGGCCCGTTCCATGTTCTCGAATTGCCCGCCCCATTCGATGCTGTAGCCCTCGGGTAGCCGCACCTGCGCGGCGATCTTCTGCCGGGCCTCGGCCACGAAGCCGGCCACGTCGCGACCGCGCACA